>CANGPO010000074.1 GCA_947455705.1 Actinomycetota bacterium
CCGCCTGGACGACCGTCGATGTGACGTGAATAGTTCTCAATACCTGAGCAGAAGCCGACCTGTCGCATCATTTCTAGGTCGTAGGACGTCCGCATCCTCAGACGCTGTGCCTCCAGTAACTTGCCTTGCCGTTCGAGCTCTGGGAGCCGTTCGGCGAGTTCCTCTTCAATGGCAGCGATGGCCCGCTCCATGCGCTCCGGACCGGCTGCGTAGTGCGTTGCCGGGAAGATGTAGAGCTCAGGATCGTCGGTGAGGACCTCACCGGTCACTGGGTGAAGCGACATCAAGCGTTCAACCTCGTCACCGAACATCTCTATCCGGACGGGATTCTCTTCGTACACGGGAAATACCTCAATCGTGTCGCCACGAACGCGGAACGTACCGCGTGTGAAGGCGATGTCATTGCGGGTGTATTGGATACCCACAAGTGCCCGCAAGAGATTGTCGCGATCGTAGGTTTGACCGATCGATAGGCGAATCATTCTGTCGACGTATTCCTGCGGTGTGCCAAGACCATAGATACACGACACCGATGCCACCACGACAACATCGCGACGGGTCAAAAGCGAATTGGTTGCTGAGTAACGAAGCCGCTCAACTTCCTCATTGACCGAGGAGTCCTTCTCGATGAACGTATCGCTCTGCGGTATGTATGCCTCAGGCTGGTAGTAGTCGTAGTAGCTGACGAAGTACTCAACCGCGTTGTTCGGCAGAAGTTCGCGAAACTCACCGGCGAGTTGAGCGGCGAGAGTCTTGTTAGGAGCCATCACCAGAGTGGGCCGCTGGAGCCGCTCAATCAGCCACGCAGTGGTTGCTGATTTGCCAGTGCCGGTTGCGCCAAGTAGCACAACCTTCGGCTCCCCTGCCTCAATGCGCCGAGCGATCTCGTCAATAGCCGCCGGCTGATCGCCCGCCGGCTCAAAGTCACTGATGACCTCAAAGGGTGCGACTTTGCGCACGAGATCAGTTACCGGACGAGTCATAGCACTAACTTACGTTCCAGCACTGACAGTGTCGTCTTCAGGATTTTGCTCATCGTCGCCGAAAAGTTCCCACCACAGGTCATCAACCGTGGCCTCTAAGACGTCAAGGGAATCGTCATTGACGATGACGACGTCGGCGATCTCGCGTCGCTGCTCATCACTGGCTTGATTGTCGATACGCCGCTTGGCGTCTTCTCGCGTAAGCCCTCTCACCTCGAGCCGATCAAGACGCACCGAGATTGGTGCTTCGACCACGAGGATCAGATCAAACTCATCGCGCCGATCTGACGGTGTATCCACCTGTTCGGCAAGTAGCGGCACGTCGTACACCACGACGGCATCATCCCCGGCTTCGTCGATTAATGCCTGCGAACGCTGGCGGACGAGAGGGTGGACGATGCGTTCAAGTGCGATGCGACGATCAGGGTCGCTGAAAACGATCTCAGCCAGTTTGGCACGATCGAGTTCACCACCGGCAGTGAGCACGTCACCGCCGAATTCCGCAACAACCGAAGCTAAGCCCGGCGTGCCTACTGCAACGACCTCGCGCGCCAGTGCATCAGCGTCGACGACGGTTGCACCGAGTTCGACGAAACGTCGCGCAACTGCGCTCTTACCCGATCCGATGCCACCCGTCAGCCCTATGCGCACGGGTAAAACATATCGGGAAAAACAACGTCCCCCAGACCATCAGGCCTAGGGGACGTTGAAAAGGTCTAACTACTCGCCAGAGAGCTTGTCGCGCAGAGCCTGCAGCGCCTCGTCGGTGGCTAGTGCACCCTCGTCAGAGGATGGACTGCTGTATGAGGTCGGTGCATCAGCAGCGGCCTCTCCTGCAGCTTCAGCCTGAGCAGCAATCGCTTCGGCATCCTTCTTACGCTGTTCGGCAACCTGCTTGCGGTGCGTTTCCCAGCGTGCGTGGGCCTCTGCGTACTGACGCTCCCACTCGGCTTGAGCGGTCTCGTGACCTGGCAGCCATTCACCCGTTGCGGGATCGAAGCCGTCTGGGTACACGTAGTTGCCTTCACCGTCGTACGTGGCAGCCATTCCGTAGAGAGCCGGATCGAAGTGCTCATCCTCAGCACCGCTGATGGTCTCACTGGCCTGCTTAAGGGACAGCGAGATACGACGACGCTCGAGGTCGATGTCGATGACCTTGACGAAGATATCGTCGTTGACATTGACGACCTGCTCAGGCAATTCGATGTGGCGCTCGGCCAGTTCGGAGATGTGCACCAAACCTTCGATGCCTTCTTCGACGCGAACGAATGCACCGAATGGGACAAGCTTGGTGACCTTACCGGGCACAACCTGACCGATCTGGTGCGTACGTGCGAACTGCTGCCACGGATCTTCCTGCGTGGCCTTGAGGGACAGCGAAACGCGCTCGCGATCCATGTCGACATCGAGAACCTCGACAGTGACCTCAGTACCAACCTCGACAACCTCTGATGGGTGGTCGATGTGCTTCCACGAGAGCTCAGAAACGTGGACGAGACCGTCTACGCCGCCGAGATCAACGAATGCACCGAAGTTGACGATGGACGAGACAACGCCGGAGCGGATCTGGCCCTTCTGCAACTGTGTGAGGAAGGTCTGACGAACTTCGCTCTGGGTCTGCTCGAGCCAGGCACGGCGCGAGAGAACAACATTGTTGCGGTTCTTGTCGAGCTCGATGATCTTCGCTTCGAGGGTCTTGCCGATGTACGGCAGCAGGTCGCGGACGCGACGCATTTCAACCAGCGATGCGGGAAGGAAGCCGCGTAGTCCGATATCGACGATCAGACCACCCTTAACAACCTCGATAACCGAACCGGTGACAACACCGTCTTCTTCCTTGACCTTTTCGATCGTGCCCCAGGCGCGTTCGTACTGTGCGCGCTTCTTGGACAGGATGAGTCGGCCTTCCTTGTCCTCCTTCTGGAGAACCAGGGCCTCGACGACGTCACCAATGGCGACGACCTCGTGCGGGTCTACATCGTGCTTGATGGAAAGTTCACGAGACGGGATAACACCCTCGGTCTTGTAACCGATGTCCAGAAGGACCTCGTCGCGGTCAACCTTGACGATGATTCCTTCGACGAGATCTCCGTCGTTGAAGTACTTGATTGTTTCGTCGACAGCGGCCGCAAAAGCCTCAGCGTCGCCGATGTCGTTGATTGCGACCTGTGGGGCCGCGTTGGTTTCGATGATGGAAGTCATGGAGTAGCAATGCTCCGGTGGATGAAAGTCGTAACGGATGCGACATCGGGCCCTGTCTATGCGGCGTGATCTAGCCGCGACTTAGGCTCGCGATAGGTGACGACGTACGACATGCACGTGCCTGCTAGGTCTGAAGCGCGCGCAAGCCCGTGACGCACCCCCCAGAATACGGATGTGACTGATGATGGGTCAAACCGCGTAGGACGTTGGAACCTCGACCAGCAGGGCTCCGCCCGTGCGTCACGGCGTTGGTGGGATGAGGAATCCACCGCATATGCCGCCGACCACGCTCAATTCCTCGGTGACGCACGCCCCGGAGGTGCTCTGATCTGGGGTCCTGAAGGGCTCTCGGAGGACGATATCGGGCTACTCGGACCGATATCTGGACTCGATGTGCTCGAAATTGGGGCTGGTGGCAGCCAAGGGGCACGCTGGGCGACCGGCCGCGGCGCCAGAGTGGTTGCCCTCGACCTCAGTTTTGGGATGCTCTCCTACGCCAAAACCCAGGAACCCGTGGTCTGCCTGATTCAGGCAGATGCGGCCGCTCTCCCCCTTCATGACTCGAGCTTTGACAGGGTCTTTTCCGCCTACGGCGCGATTCCGTTCGTGGCGGACCTCGAGTCTGTGCTTCGGGAGGTGTACCGGGTACTACGTCCGGGTGGTCGATGGGTGTTTTCAGTCACCCACCCGATTCGATGGGCCTTCCCTGATGCACCCGGTCCGATCGGCTTGACCGCAGACCGCTCATACTTCGATCGACGACCTTATGTTGAACGAGATGAGCACGGAGTCCCGTCCTACGTCGAACACCATCGAACCCTCGGCGACATGGTGGGGGCCCTTGCGGCCGCCGGCTTCATCATTGATCAACTGATCGAGCCTGAGTGGCCAGAGGGAAACGATCAAGTCTGGGGTGGTTGGTCTCCCGAACGAGGCCGGCTAATCCCCGGTACGGCGATCTGGAGTTGTACCAAGCCGGGATGAGTGTCTCCGGGATGATGGCAACTCAGTGCCCAGCGTCTTGCCACGTGCTTCCGACGCCCACAGACACGTCCAACGGTACAGAGATGTCGACAGCGCGGCCCATCTCTCGCCGGACGATCTGTTCAACCTGCTCACGCTCACCCGGTGCAACTTCCAGAACCAGTTCGTCGTGAACCTGAAGCAACATCCGCGACGTCAGATTGGCTGCCGTCAGAGCATGAGCGACGTTCAGCATGGCCACCTTGACTACGTCCGCTGCAGATCCTTGAATCGGAGCGTTCAAGGCCATGCGCTCAGCCATTTCGCGGCGCTGGCGTACATCGGACGTGAGATCGGGAAGGTAACGCCGACGACCTAGCATTGTTTCGGTGTACCCCGTCAACCTGGCCTGCTCGACCACATCGCGCAGGTAATCGCGCACCCCACCGAATCTGGTGAAGTACTCATCCATCAGTCGGCTCGCTTCACCGGGATCAATGTTGAGTTGCTGGGCTAATCCGTAGGGCGATAAACCGTAAGCGAGGCCATAGGACATTGCCTTGATCTTGCGACGCATCTCCGCATCGACGTCACCTGGTTCGACACTAAAGACGCGCGACGCAACCGTGGTGTGAACATCCTCGCCGGATTTGAATGCCTCGATCAGGCCGTCATCATGCGATAGGTGGGCCATCAATCGCATTTCGATTTGGCTGTAGTCGGCGGTCATCAACGATTCGTATCCGTTGCCGACCACGAAGCCACTGCGGATCCGTCGGCCTTCCTCGGTACGGATGGGAATGTTCTGAAGATTTGGATCCTGGCTTGAGAGTCGGCCAGTCGCGGCGACGATCTGGTTAAACGTGGTGTGGATGCGACCATCATCAGAAATCGAATTGAGCAGACCCGTGACCGTTTGACGCAATTTGGAAACGTCGCGCCAACGCAATAGTTCCTCGAGCAGAGGATCACCGGTTGCGGCAAAAAGTGAGGCAAGCGCTTCAGCATCGGTGGTGTAGCCGGTCTTAATCTTCTTCGTCGTCGGCAGTCCCCGCTCACCGAACAAGATTTCTTGCAACTGTTTGGGCGATCCCACATTGAAGGGGCGCCCCGCCAACTCATGGGCAGCTGATTCTGCCGCTCGCATCGCGTCGCCGAACTCTGTCTCGAGCCGCTCAAAATGTGTCTGATCAATCGCGATGCCGATCTGCTCGAGATCAGCAAGTACGTGCAGGATGGGCAACTCAACATCGTGCATCAACGCGGTGCCATTACGGTTTTCCAGTTCCGCATCCAACGCTTCGGCCACATCCAAAGTCGCCCGAGCCTTACGTGCTAGATCGCTCTGCTGCTCCGCCTCCCCATCGGTGTCGAACGACAACTGATCGGCTGCCGCACCCTGCGACGCGGCCAACTCTTTGCCAAGGAACCTCGGAACGAGATCAGTCAGATCGAATGATCGTTGACCGGGCAACACCAAGTAGGCGGCAAGGGCCGTGTCAGAGGTAAGACCCGCCAGCGTCCAACCGCGCGCCCGCATCGCCAGTTCTGGGCCTTTAGCGTCATGGATTGCCTTGGGGGCGGATGAATTTGCCAACCACGTGGCGAACGACTGCTCATCTTCCGGTGTCATTGCGGCAGGATCGAAGAATGCATAAGCACCATCGGCATCTGCCAATCCAACTGCCCGAATGTCACCAGTCCCGCGCCCCCAGGTTCCGGTGAACGCAAGTCCGATCCGCCGACCGTCCTGAGCATGAGCCGCTAACCACGACGAAACCTCTCCGTGGATGTCGACGACGTCTATCTCCTCGACCGGAGCCGGCGCCGATGCGGCACTATCGCCGAGCGAGTCGAAGAGGCGATCGCGAAGTACGCGAAACTGCAGTGCGTCAAAAACGGCATGAACCTGTTCACGCTCGAACTGTTGACGCTCCAAATCAGCCGTCGAATACACAAGTGGCACATCGCGGACAAGTTGAGTCAGACGCCGATTTTGAATAACGGCGGAAAGTGATGACCTCAGCGAGTCGCCAGCCTTACCCGGTACCTCGCCCACGCGATCTATGAGTTGATCGAGCGAACCAAACTCTCGAATCCACTTCGACGCCGTCTTCTCGCCAACCCCAGGTATTGACGGCAAGTTGTCACTCGGGTCTCCACGCAATGCGGCGAAGTCCGGATACTGCGTGGGCGTGAGCCCATACTTTTCTTCAACCGCTTCCGGTGTCATCCGAGCGAGATCGCTCACACCTTTCTTCGGGTAAAGCACGGTGACGTCATCGGTCACCAATTGATAGGCGTCGCGGTCCCCGGTGATGATCAAGACGTCGAAACCCTGCTTCGACGCCTCCGTCGTGATCGTCGCGATCACATCGTCAGCCTCGAAACCATCGGCTTTGAAGACGGGGATGCGTAATGCCTCAAGAACTTCTTCGATGAGGGCTACCTGACCTTTGAACTCATCGGGGGTTTTGGCGCGCGTCGCTTTGTATTCGGGGAACGCCTCAGACCTAAAGGTTTGCCTCGACACGTCGAAGGCAACCGCCACATGGGTCGGCTTCTCGTCACGAAGGGTGTTGATGAGCATCGACGTGAATCCGTAGACCGCATTGGTTGGCTGCCCCGTCGTGGTGGAAAAGTTCTCAACCGGCAGCGCGTAAAACGCCCGGTAGGCCAATGAATGACCATCGAGAAGGAGTAACCGGGGACGCGAGGATGACGTAGGCACGTGATGATCCTAGGCTGAACCCGTGACAGATCATGCAGAACGCGTCAGGTCGATCGGTGTAGGCGAGCTCGGCTTGGCCATGGGCATCGAACTCGAAGAGATTTCCGCCGAGCGAGCCACAGCTCGAATGCCCGTAGCCGGAAACCGTCAGCCGTTCGGGCTGGTGCACGGTGGTGCCAACGTTGTACTCGCTGAAACGCTCGGTTCGATGGCTGCGGCCGTGCATGCAGGCCCGGGCAGATACCCCGTCGGCATTGAAGTGAACGCAGCACACCATCGAAGTGCGTCCGAGGGCTACGTCTACGCAACCGCCACGGCTCTGAGTTTAGGGCGCACCTTGACCACTCACGAAATCGTCATCGTTGACGAAGAGGGCAAACGCACCTGCACGGCCCGGCTTACGTGCTTCCTTCGAGATCAGGCCTGAACCGCTAGATCAGCGGTGTTCGACTCGGTCGGCGGCCGACTCGCGGCTTGAGCAAGATCCGTCGACGACGCTGCCGTTCGGCATCACTGAGCTGCCCAGATTTCGGATCGAGTTTTGTATCCAGCCCCCACGTGCGGCGCAGTATGTCGACATTGGCGATGCGACGTGTGCTCATAGGACCAAATCCGTTTCGAGCAAAGAACCGATTATCTTCGCGGCTCGCGCCAACCACAACGCTGATCTCCTCCGCACCTACAGCGTCGGCAAACTCGATCCACGAATGCATCAAGGTGGTACCCGCCCCAGCCTTACGCTCTGACTTCAGCACGTGAATGGCATCGACGACCACGCTGCGTTCAGGGCCTAGGAGACCACCGTCAACGGCAGATACGGACGCGAAGCCCACCGGCACACCAGCTCGGGAGACCACCACAAGTCGATAGGTGGGACGTAAACCAGCCGCCTCGGCGCGATCGGAGGCATCGATTCGGACGCGAACGCGATCGGCGATGTCATCGGCTTGGCTCTGCATAAATCCGCCTTGGGATGCCAGCCCCTCATCCAAGAGGGACTTCAGCGCCGGCAGATCGTCAACGGTCGCGGAGGTCAGAACCAACTGCGGCATGTCACCTACCTGCTCATCTCGTCGCTTCCATGGCGTCCCCCACCCAACGGACACCTTATGGCCGTGAACGGGCGATGAACAGAGGTGCACGAAAGATCCTTGGAGACGCGATACCGTCAGGCTCGTCAATGACCACTTCACAGGTCTCATCGACTGTGCCGCCTTAAGGATGCCCATGTTTACCGGCGCCGGGACACTTCTCAATGTCGCTGCAATCGTCATCGGCTCTGGGGTCGGCGTTGCACTAGGTGGACGACTACCGGAGCGAACCCGAGAGGTCGTTACGGACGGGCTCGGACTTGTGACCCTGCTCGTAGCCGCGCTGACCTGCGTTGCCGTCACCGATAAGACTCTGGTGGCGGCCGCCGGCAAGGCCGGTCCGGTACTGGTGGTCCTCGGGGCGATCCTCATCGGTGGCATCGTCGGCTCGCTGATGCACCTCGAGGCCCGAGTTGAAGACTTTGGTCATTGGCTCAGGGCTCGACTCGTCAAGAACGACCAAGATCAGCGCTTCGTCGAGGGATTTGTCTCGGCGTCTCTGGTCTTCTGCATTGGACCGCTGGCAATTCTTGGATCCATTTCCGATGGTCTCGGCAACGGGATCGAACAACTGGCACTCAAAGCCGCTCTGGACGGTTTTGCATCGGTGGCCTTCGCTGCAGCCCTGGGTTGGGGCGTCGCCGCGTCAGCCATCTCAGTGGCTCTCTACCAAGGCGTATGGACGCTGATAGGAGTGGTTGCTGGCGGTGTCTTACCGCCCGCTGAGATTGCTGCAATGACGGTCGTCGGCGGGGTGCTGCTTATCGGAGTCTCGATCCGGCTGCTTCGCATTCGAGATCTGCCAGTGGCCGACCTACTGCCAGCGGTCGTCGTCGCGCCAATCTTGACGGCGCTGATCGCCCACTTCCAATAACGACAGAACAATGACGAACGTGCGTACCTCGACTAGCCGCCGAGGTACGCCTTCACGATGTCGTCGTTCTCAGCCATCTTCTTGGCATCACCCTGCATCTTGAGAACACCGGATTCGAGCACATACGCGTAATCGGCCACCCGGAGTGCCGCCAACGCGTTTTGCTCCACAACCAAAATCGTGGTGCCCTGCTCGCGGATCGTTTCGATCGTGTCGAAAATCAAGTCGACAAGGACCGGAGCAAGACCCATCGACGGTTCGTCGAGGAGTAGCAACTGCGGACTACCCATAAGGGCACGCCCCACGGCCAACATCTGCTGCTCTCCACCGGACATCGTGCCGGCCTTCTGATTAATGCGATCAGCCAGGCGTGGGAAGAGCTCAAGGACGCGAGCACGGTCGGCAGCGATCCCGTCAGTATCGCGACGTAGGAACGCGCCGAGATCAAGATTTTCCGAAACCGTCATGCGCGGGAAAATCCGTCGACCCTCGGGTGACTGGCAAATCCCGAGCTGAACGACCTCGTGTCCTTCACGGCCACTTATGCGCTGCCCGTTGAAGTCGATCGTTCCGGACTTTGGCTTCAAAAGCCCCGAGACGGTACGCAGTGTCGTTGATTTGCCGGCACCATTGGAACCGATCAACGTCACGATCTCACCCTTATGGACCGTGAGACTCAAACCTTTAACCGCGGCGATGTTGCCGTAGTAGACCGCGAGGTCATTAACATCGAGCATCAACTCACCATTGCGTGCATGTTCAGTTGACTCAGGTGCAGTCGAGGTCATCGCGCGCTCCCCTCAGTTCCGGTTCGGCCCAAGTAGGCCTCGACAACACGTGGATTGTTGCGAATATCCTCAGGACCACCTTCGGCAATTTTCTCGCCCTGATCCAGTACGGTGATGCGCTCCGACGCGCGCATGACGACGGACATGTCGTGTTCAATCAGAAGAATCGACACGCCTTGCTCGTCGCGAACACGACGCACGAAGTCCACGAAGACGGCTGATTCCTGCGGATTCATGCCTGCCGTCGGCTCATCGAGTAGCAAGACCTTGGGCCGCAGGGCCAAAGCACGAGCCACTTCAAGGCGCCGCTGATCACCGTACGACAGGTTGCGCGCATATTCCTCGGCGTGTTGTCCGATGCCAACGAAGTCGAGCATCTGCTGAGCGAATGCGCGTGACTCCACCTCTTCGCGCCGCTGGTGACGCGTGCGAGCCACGATCTGAACGATGTTTGACGTGGTGTGCGAGTGCATGGCCACCATCACGTTCTCAGCAGCGGTCATCAGTCCAAACAAACGAATGTTCTGGAACGTGCGGCCAAGACCCAGCGAGGCGATCTTATGCGGCGTTTGACCGGTGATGTTCCGATCGTTCAACACCACACTGCCTGTCGTGGGACGGTACAGGCCGGTCAACACGTTGAAGAACGTCGTCTTACCGGCGCCGTTAGGCCCAATCAGCGACACGATGGACGCCGGCGGGACTGTGAACGACACATCGTTGACCGCCAAGAGTCCCCCAAACCGCACCGTGATGTTCGATGCGGTTAGCGGAATAGTGCCCGTAGCTACGTCCGCGCTCATACCTCTCCACCGTCCAATTCTTCAGCGTCTGAGCGTTCAGCCTCACGCAGGATTTGTCGAGTGCGCGTCTCCGGGAAGAGTCCTTCACGCCGGAAGAGCATCATCAACACCAAGATCGCGCCCAAGATCAGGAACGAGTAGGACGGAAAGTTGATTTCCGTACCGAACTGGCCGTTGAACCAGAAGCCGAATTGTGGAAGCCCGGTCGAGTTAAACCACGCCAGCCCGAGAGCACCGATCATGACGCCCCACACGTTACCCATTCCGCCGAGCACGATCATTGCCAGCAGGAGGATCGAAATCGAGAAGGTGAATCGATCTGGGAAAACCGAGTTGGTGTGAACCGCGTAAACCACGCCACCGAGGCCACCCATGAACGCACCCACCGCATATGCAGCAAGCTTGGTGCGCATCAAAGGCACACCCATCATGCTCGCTGCCAGTTCGTCCTCACGGATTGCCAGCCACGCGCGACCCAGTCGTCCTTCGCGAATCCGTAGTGAGACGAAGATCGCGAATGCGGCAACGATGGAGAAAAGCAAGAACTTGGCGCTGGTGTCGAAGGGGCCCAACGGTTGTGAGATCGGAATTTTGACGTCGCCGATCGCGATCGCGGACGGCCCAAATGGCAGTGCAGAAACGTTATCCAACGGGGCAATGCCTCGGGCACCGTTGGTGAACCTATCTGCGTTCAGGAACACCTGCGGGATGATCTCACCGAAAGCCAGCGTCACGAGGGCGAGGTAGTCACTCTTCAGGCGCAAGGTCGGAGCACCGATCAAAACCCCAGCGAACGCACACAAACAGGCAGCAATGATCAGAACCAGCCACCAGTTCAGGTGGATACCTGGCTGATCGGGGTAGGCAGCCGACAACAGGTAGAAACCTGGGTTCACTGCCTGAATGAACGTCGACATGATCCAGCCAGCGGTATATCCGCCGATTGCCCAGAATGCGACGAATCCGAGGTCAAGCAGGCCTGCGTAGCCGACGACGATGTTCAAGCCCACGGCGCAGATGACCCACACAAGAGCCTCGTTCGTGGCGACCGCCGGAATCCACGTGGCCACGAACGTCTTACCGGCGCCACCAAGATTCGGAACCACGAAGGCGTAGAACACGTACGTGACGATGGCTGCAACCAAGAAGCCGAGTGCCCAGCGGCGGTTGACCGATGGCGGGATGTCAGTCTTAGCGCCTTTGACGATTGTGTCTGGTGTGCTCACAGCCATCGTCACACCTTCTCTACTGTTGGCTTGCCGTAGAGGCCCTCGGGTTTGAAGACCATCAAGAGGATCAAGATTGTGAAGACAACTGACTGCGACCACTGCTGGCCCAGACCGTTGGGAAGACCGTCATTCCAGGCCTGAATCACGCCAATAATGAAACCACCGACAACCGCGCCCTTGAGGTTTCCGATACCGCCTAGAACAGCCGCCGTGAAAGCCATGAGACCGAGCTGAAAACCAGCGTCGTAACGCGTTGTACCGAAGGTTTCAAGGTAGAGCAGACCAGCGGCACCAGCCATCGCTCCACCCAGTGCAAAGGTAAACGAAATCGTGCGGTTCACGTTGATACCCATCAACCGTGCCGCATCCTGATCCTGCGCGGTAGCGCGCATCGCCTTTCCTTGACGGGTTTGCTGAACCAAGTACGTCATCAATGCCAAGAGCGGGAGGGTTACCGCAATGACAACAATGGTGCTGTAGTCCAAAACGACATTGCCAAAGTGAATACCGCCGTTGGGGATCACCTTTGGCCAACTTTTGGGTGCCGAGCCGTTGAGAACGATGCCGAACCACTGGAAAATGAAGCTGATTCCGACCGCTGTAATCAAAGGCGCAAGCTTCGGTGCCCGCCGAAGGCGTCGGTAACCGATGAATTCAGCCGCGACATTCATCCCCGCACACATAGCCATCACGATGACGAGCGTGAGAATCATCAGGGCCCAGTCCTTGGGGCTGCCCGTTCCAGCTCCAAAGAAGTTCACCAAGATCAGCGCCGAAAAGACCGAACCAAGCATGAACAGGTCGCCGTGAGCGAAGTTGATGAGTTCGATAATGCCGTAAACAAGCGTGTAGCCAAGGGCTACCAGCGCGTAGATAGCGCCGGTGCGGATGCCTCCCAACGTCACATTCGCGAATTGGACGGGTGCAGCCACCAAGTTCCAGAGCAGCCAAGCAGCCGCCGCTAGAAGCAGCCCGTAGGCCAAGACACGCTCGATCTTCTCCCGGCGCAACAACGCCGGCCGATTATCGGCCTTCTCAACCGCAGTGATCGTCATGTGGCGACCCTTCGTCAGTATGAACACGCTTTCAGAAGCCAAAAAATAGCAGGTCGGGCGGGACATTGTGTCCCGCCCGACCCAC
>CANGPO010000075.1 GCA_947455705.1 Actinomycetota bacterium
CGGTAAAAAAGGCCGCACCGGCTAGCGCTGCACCAGCAAAGAAGGCTGTGCCTGCCAAGGTGGCAACACCTAAGGCCGAACCCGTGAAGAAGGTCGCACCGGCGAAAAAGGCTGAACCGGTAAAAAAGGCAGCGCCGGCGAACAAGGCTGCACCGGTCAAGCCCGCCCCTGCGGCGAAGTCTGCTGCTCCGGCGTCACCGCCGGCGAAGTCTGCTGCTCCGGCGTCACCGCCGGCGAAGTCTGCTGCTCCGGCGTCACCGCCGGCGAAGCGCCCTGCCGTCCGAGAGGATGAGTCTCCCTGGACGTCCAAAGAGCTCGCCGAGGTCAAGACCGAACTTGATCTGGAAATTGCCCGATTAACCGCGCAGATCGCCGAGGCCCAGGAAGGTATCGCCGATCTGCTGCGCGATTCTGGTGACGGAGCAGGTGACGATCAGGCAGACGCTGGCACCAAGACCTTCGAGCGTGAGCATGAAATGTCTTTGGCCAATAATGCTCGCGATCTTCTTTTCCAGAACGAACAGGCACTCGCCAAGCTCGCTGATGGCACCTACGGAAGCTGTGAGCGGTGCACCAATCCCATTGGGAAGCTTCGCCTTCAGGCGTTCCCGCGGGCCACGCTGTGCGTCAGTTGTAAGCAATTGGAAGAGCGTCGCTAACGGTGGAGTGCACCCGCACGACGGTGGCGATGATGGATCACCGGTCGTGACCACGTACGCTGCATTGTTGTGACTGAACAGATCGCGCCGACGCGCAATGCGCGGCTAACTAAGGTGACGTTCGGAGTTGCCGCCTGTGTGGTGTTGCTCGACCAGTTCACTAAGTACTTAGCCGTCACGTATCTACAGGGTCAACCGCCTGTTGAAGTGATAGGGCGTTGGTTGCAATTCACGTTCCTGCGCAATCCGGGTGCGGCCTTTAGCGTCGGCACCAGTTACACATTTGTCTTCACTGCCATCGCAATCGCTGTTGCAGTCGTGATCATTCGAACGTCGCGAAACCTTGGCAACATCTGGTGGGCTGTTGCACTGGGAGGCTTGTTGGGTGGGGCGATCGGCAACCTTCTTGACCGCCTATTCCGCGAGCCGGGATTCCTGCGTGGATACGTGATCGACTGGATTGCGTTCCCTAACTTCCCCGTTTTCAACATTGCTGACTCGGCAATCGTGTGCTCAAGCGCACTTATGGTTTTGCTGGCGGTGCGAGGTATTAATCTCGACGGATCTCGGGGTGAGTAGTCGTGCCAGAGCAACGCAGCATCGAGGTACCTGAAGGGCTCGAAGGTGAACGAGTCGATGCAGCACTTGGCCGCCTGCTTGGGCTTTCTCGCACGAAGGCGGCCGACCTGGCCGAGTCAGGTTACGTACGTCTTGATGGTGTTCAGGTGGGGAAGTCTGATCGAGTAACGGCCGAAGCAGTGCTCGACATTGAACTTCCCGACGCGCCCGTTCCTGAACTTATTGCGCCATCAATCGTTGAAGGCTTGCGCGTGGTTTACGACGATGACGACTTTGTTGTGGTGGATAAGCCTGTCGGGGTCGCTGCACATCCGTCACCCGGATGGACTGGGCCGACCGTCATCGGTGGCCTATTGGCTGCCGGATATCGGATTTCGACATCAGGGGCCGCAGAACGGGCTGGGATTGTTCACCGCCTCGACGTTGGTACGACGGGGCTCATGGTTGTGGCCAAGAGCGAACGTGCCTATACCTCGCTTAAGCGACAGTTCAAGGAACGTACGGTCGAGAAGATTTATCACGCCCTCGTCCAAGGGTTGATGGATCCGTTACGTGGCACCATCGATGCTCCGATCGATCGACATCCTTCGTCAGATTTCAAGTTCGCGGTCGTTAGTGGCGGGAAGCCGTCCGTTACGCACTACGAAACAATGGAAGCCTTCCGGCATGCATCACTTCTTGAGATTCATCTCGAGACGGGGCGCACCCACCAGATCCGGGTGCATATGGCCGCGATGAGGCATCCCTGCGTCGGTGACTTGATGTACGGCGCTGATCCCGTTCTTGCCGAACGCCTAGGCCTGGGTCGTCAGTGGCTACACGCCATGCGGCTCGGTTTTGAGCATCCCAGTTCAGGTCAATTCGTGACATTCACATCCACCTATCCGGAGGATCTGCAACGCGCACTCGATCGCGTTTCGGCACCGTAGAGCCGGCCTGCACCTACGTCGACCCCCATTGAACCGCCCTGCTCGGTACCGATTGAATAGGGTCATGACAACACAGCCTGTGCATGCGTCCGGCGAGTTCACAATCGGCACTGGAGACACCTCCTTCACGGTTCATCGGATGGGTTTCGGAGCCATGCAAATCACCGGACCTGGGATCTGGGGCCCACCTGCAGACCATGACGGCGCGATCGCTGTTCTGCGTCGGGCAGTTGAATTGGGTGTCGACTTCATCGATACGGCGGATTCCTATGGGCCGTACATCTCGGAAGATCTCATTCGCGAAGCGTTGCACCCGTACTCGCATGTGCGGATTGCGACGAAGGCTGGTCTCACCCGGCATGCGCCTAGTGAGTGGCGGCCGGTGGGACGTCCCGACTACTTGCGCCAATGTGCGGAGATGTCGTTGCGTCGACTCAATGTTGAGACGATCGATCTCTACCAACTCCATCGAATTGATCCCGAGGTGGCGCTGGAGGATCAACTGGGCGTGTTCGTCGAACTGATCGAGGCTGGCAAGATCTTGCAGTTCGGCCTGTCAGAGGTATCCGTGGAGCAGCTTGAAGCTGCGCGCAAGATTCTGCCGGTGGCGACCGTTCAGAACCTCTACAACGTCGCTAACCGTCAAAGTGAGGCACTGCTCAACCACTGCACCGATCAGGGCATCGGCTTCATTCCGTGGTTCCCCATCGCAACGGGTCAATTGGCCGCACCGGACGGTCCGTTGTCTGCGATCGCAGAGCGCACGGGGCACGGCCCTGCAACCTTGGCCCTTGCGTGGCTGCTGCGTCGATCACCGGTCATGTTGCCGATCCCCGGAACCAAGACGATCAGCCACCTTGAGGAGAACTGTGCGGCCTCGGAGGTCGTCCTAGACGATGCCACGTACGCCGAATTGGACGCTTTAACTAGTTCCTGATGGCCGGACACGCCCAGACACGCCGACGACTGGCCGAGTAGGCCGTGGCACAGGTTCCGGTTGTCGGTACGGACGGTTAGGGTTAGGTACCGAGGATCGACTTCCCCCGATCTTCGTGCCAATGATGGCGTGATTCGATCCATGATGGCTCGAACGATGATCTGTTACGTCGGTGCGCCGACAAGTGAAGGGGAGGGCCGCGCAGGTGTCGAGTGACTCGTTCGTGCACCTGCACGTGCACACCGAGTACTCCATGCTTGACGGTGCGGCCCGGGTTGGCGATCTGGTAGGTGAAGCCGCGCGGATGCAGATGCCTGCCATCGCAATGAGTGATCACGGCAATCTGTACGGTGCCTACGACTTCTATAAACAAAGCAAGGCCGCTGGTATCAAGCCGATCATCGGTATCGAGGGTTACTACGCACCTCAGGGACGATTCGAGCGTTCACCATTCGACTTCGGTGGTGGTTACGACGAGGGTGTCGGCGAGGACGGCGAAACCTCGGCGAAGGGTCGTCAGCCGTACACGCACATGACACTGTGGGCGGAAACGACCGAGGGTCTGCACAACCTGTTTCGGCTCTCGAGCCTTGCCAGTCTTGAAGGTTATTACCGCAAGCCCCGGATGGACCGCGATCTGCTCCAGACCTACGGCAAGGGGATCATCGGCACTACGGGCTGTCCGTCGGGTGAAGTTAATCGTTGGCTTCAGGCCGGTCAGTACGACAAGGCCCTGGCTGCGGCGGCTGATTACCGAGAGATCCTTGGCCCTGACAACTACTTCTGTGAATTGATGGATCACGGGCTTGGTATCGAACGTCGTCACCGCGATGAGCTGTTGAAGATTGCTCGGACGCTGGATATTCCACTCATCGCAACGAACGATTTGCACTATGTCTATCCGCAGGATGCTGAGTCTCACGACGTGCTGCTGTGTATCGGTACACGCACGACGATGGATGATCCGAAGCGATTCCGCTTTGACGCCCGCGACTTCTATTTGAAGTCGGCCGCTGAAATGCGTGCGGTGTGGGCTGAGTTACCCGAAGCATGTGACAACACCCTGTTGATTGCCGAGCGATGCAATGTCTCGTTCAACGAGGGTGCCAATCTCATGCCACGTTTCCCCATTCCTGATGGTGAAACCGAGCAGTCGTGGCTCATCAAGGAAGTTGAACGTGGTCTGGCTCATCGTTTCCCCGACGGCGTTCCTGATCAGCACCGAGCACAGGCTGCCTACGAAGTTGATGTCATCATCCAGATGGGATTCCCTGGCTACTTTCTGGTCACCGCAGACCTTGTTCGCTACGCGAAGGAGACGGGTATCCGCGTCGGCCCCGGACGTGGATCGGCTGCCGGCGCACTGATCGCCTATGCACTCGGCATTACCGAACTCGATCCGATCCGGCACGGTCTGCTGTTCGAGCGGTTCCTCAACCCCGAGCGTGTGTCGATGCCTGACATCGACATGGACTTCGATGAACGTCGTCGCTCAGACATGATTCGATATGCGACGGAAAAGTACGGCGAAGAGCGCGTGGCGCAGATCATTACCTACGGCTCGATCAAGGCAAAGGCTGCAATCAAGGATTCAGCGCGCGCCCTTGGCTATCCGTTCGCGGTAGGGGATCGCATCACCAAGGCGATGCCACCTGCCGTCATGGGTAAAGACATCCCGCTATCTGGCATTTTCGACTCGAAGAATCCTCGATACAGCGAGGCGTCAGAATTCCGTGCGCTGTACGAAGAAGATTCTGATGTTCGCAAGGTAGTCGACACTGCCAAGGGGCTTGAAGGGCTCAAGCGTCAGCCCGGTGTTCACGCTGCGGGTGTGATCCTGTGTTCAGAACCGTTGCTCGACGTCATCCCGATCTGGCGTCGCGAGCAAGACGGAGCAGTCATCACCCAGTTCGATATGGGAGCCTGCGAAAGCCTCGGCCTGCTCAAGATGGACTTCCTAGGCCTGCGAAACCTCACCGTCCTAGACGATTGTTTAGCGCACATCGTGGCCAATCGCGGTGAGACGGTTGTTCTTGAGACGCTCGAACTTGAGGACGGTCCAACGTATGAGCTTCTCTCACGCGGCGACACCCTTGGGGTTTTCCAACTCGACGGCGGGCCCATGCGTGCACTTCTTCGTGCCATGGCCCCAGACAACTTCGAAGATATTTCTGCGGTCCTGGCGCTTTATCGGCCCGGCCCCATGGGTGCTAACGCACATAACGACTATGCCGATCGCAAGAATGGTCGCAAGCCGGTTGTGCCCATTCACGCTGAGTTGGCTGAGCCGCTACAAGATATTTTGGGTGATACGTACGGCCTGATCGTTTACCAAGAGCAGGTTATGGCGATCGCGCAAAAGCTCGCTGGCTACTCGCTCGGCGCTGCTGATCTGCTTCGTCGTGCCATGGGTAAGAAGAAGAAAGAGATCCTCGATAAGGAGTTCGTCCCGTTCTCTGACGGTATGCGTGCGAACGGATACTCCGATGCGGCTATCTCGACGCTCTGGGAAATCCTCGTGCCGTTCTCGGACTACGCGTTCAACAAGGCGCATACCGCTGGCTACGGTCTGGTCTCATTCTGGACGGCTTATCTCAAAGCCAATTACCCGTCCGAGTACATGGCCGCATTGTTGACGAGCGTTAAGGACGATAAAGACAAGCTCGCCATCTACCTGAACGAGTGTCGGCGGATGGGTATCAAGGTGCTCCCACCTGATGTGAACGAATCGGATTTCGACTTCACCCCGCGTGGCACCGATATCCGCTTTGGTTTGTCAGCCGTTCGCAATGTGGGCGGCAATGTGGTTGATGCACTCATTGGGGCGCGTAGCAGCAAGGGTCGGTTCGGCGGGTTCGATGACTTCCTAGAAAAGGTGCCGGCCAGTGTGGTCAATAAGCGCACTGTTGAGTCGCTGATCAAGGCGGGTGCGTTCGATTCGCTAGGTGATACGCGCAAGGGATTGTTGCTCGTTCATGAGGCCAGAATCGACTCCATCATCGACGTGAAGCGTAATGAGGCGATCGGTCAGGATTCACTGTTCGGGGGTGCTGATGAAGACACCGCCGTTGCGCTATGGGCACCACCACCCATCCCGCCGGGTGAGTGGGATAAGTCCGCGCTGCTGGGTTATGAGCGTGAAATGCTCGGGTTGTACGTGTCCGATCACCCGCTTAACGGGGTTGAGCATGTGTTGTCAGCGTCCACTGATCTTCCGATCTCCGCCTTACATGGTGATGACAATGTGGATGGTCGAGTGCTGACGGTCGGGGGATTGGTTACCTCGGTGCAGCGCAAGGTCACCAAGCAGGGCAATGTGTGGGCAATAGCCACCCTTGAAGACCTGGAAGCATCCATCGAGATCATGATCTTCCCTGCCTCGTATCAGCAGGTCGGAGCACATGTGGTGCCTGACTCAGTACTGCTCGTTAAGGGTCGGGTGAACCAGTCTGACGAAGAGGCGCCGAAGATCATCGCTATGGAGGTCAGCGTTCCAGATCTGTCTGGTGGTCACACCGGTCCGGTGGTCGTCACGATTCCAGCGGCTCGCTGTATCCCACCGGTGATCGAGCGATTCAAAGAGGTACTGGGTAATCACCCCGGCGTCACAGAAGTACGGCTATCCATGTTGAGTAACGATCGCACCACGGTGGTTCGTCTGGACGATCGCCTGCGTGTTACCCCCACTCCGGCTCTGTACGCGGATCTCAAGGCCCTGCTCGGGCCGTCCTGCCTTCAGTAAGGCGCCATGCTCCCTAGTCACGAGCGATGGGGGCAAAGATTCCGTTCGTGATCGACGTCAAGTCTGTCGGGGCGATTCCGAGATCAAAGCCACGTCGTCCACCGGATACGTACACGGTCGGGAAAGCTGTCGCCGAATCATCGACAACTGTTGGTAATAGGCGCTTTTGCCCAATCGGACTGATGCCTCCAACGACGTACCCGGTGCTACGTTCTGCAACGGCAGGTTCGGCCATGGCCGCCCGCTTGCCGCCAACGCTAGCTGCCAACGCTTTGAGATCGAGTTTGCGATGGACGGGCACAATCCCAACGACGAGTTTGCCGTCGATGTCGGCGAGCAATGTCTTGAAGACCTTTTCCACAGGTAATCCGAGTGCGTCGGCGGCTTCGAGGCCAAAGGAAGCGGCTGTGGGATCGTGATCGTAGGTATGAGTGGTGAAGGTGATGTGTGCCTTGCTCAGCGCCACGGTGGCAGGGGTGCCACTTGCTCCGGATTGCTTTGCCACAGTGGACATCATGGCGCATGGCCGGCTAGTTCAGCTGGATGGGCACGCGAGTCATCTCCGTGACAGGTAGCGATGGAAGTTCGGGAAAGATTGCCAGCTCGCGGGCTAAGAGGCGAAGCTCGTGGCGTAGCCGATCCGTGGTCGACCCCGCCTCGAGTAACTTCTGACGTTCGGCTGTATCAATCACCAATGCTGCGGCGATCACGTAGCTGCACACTCGTGGATCCTCATGCAGATCTGCGGGGCCATCGAGATCTGTTGCACCGGAAAGCATCTCCCGGTAGCTGCGAAAGCGTCGATGCGCCAATTCTGCAAGTGCATGCACATCGGCGACCCCGTCAGCTTCATCGAGCCATTCGACTTCAGCGCACATGTACGGTGTGCCAGCATCAACGAGTTGGATGATTCGGAATCGAGCCGCTCCATTGGTGACGATATCTGCACGACCGTCTGGGTGTGGCTCAACGGATCTCACGTGGGTAAATGTGCCGACGTCGTAGAGGGATCTGACTGCGTCGGCACCCACCTCGTGGCCATCGCGGATCGCCGCTACGCCGAAGCCTCGGTCATTCTCGGGTTTAGTGGAAAGGTCAGCAATCAACTGCCGATAGCGAGGTTCGAAGATGTGCAGCGGCATAACGAGCCCCGGCACCAGCACTGTTCTGAGTGGAAATAGTGCGATTACCTCTCGATCACCAGCGCGTCGCCCCTCCTGCATTCTGTAAGCCTCTCCCAACTTTGCAGTGTTCGCACCCCGATCTTCATGAGTGGTTCGGGCGGTGGCCCGTAGATTGCGTGCCGATAGGCTGGTACTCATACTCACCTCGGCGCGGCCGATGGGTTTTCGTCCAGATGAAAGTCAGGGAACGTTGTTTATCGCGATGCTCGTACTTGGTGGGCTGATGATTGGTGGGGTTGTCTCATTCCTGCGTCAACGCAACTGGTTGTTCGCGATGGCCTGTGCAATGGTCGCTTTCTTCTGTCTGGTGTGGGCATGGCGGTTGGCTGCGTGATGAGTCCCAGCGTTGTGGTGTTGGATTACGGTTCTGGCAATGTGCGTTCTGCGCAACGGGCGCTGATGCGGGCAGGTGCGGATGTCACCGTGACCTCCGATCTGTACCTTTGCGAGAATGCGGACGGGCTTGTTGTTCCAGGGGTCGGCGCTTTTCAAGCATGTATGAACGGCATCAACGCGGTTCAGGGTGGACGCACCATCGGACGTCGACTAGCGGGTGGGCGGCCAGTGCTCGGGATTTGCGTCGGGATGCAGGTTCTCTTTGAACGCGGACTTGAGCATGGGGTAGATACCGAAGGTTTAGGGGAATGGCCCGGTGTGGTCCAAGCGCTAGAAGCTCCAGTCCTGCCACATATGGGCTGGAACACGGTCGAGCCGGCGGCCGGCTCGTCGCTTTTTGCCGGCGTGGAGCATGAGCGCTTTTACTTCGTACATTCCTATGGGGTCACTCGATGGGAACTCGTCACTCATGGACGCACACAACCGCCTATGGTGACCTGGTCGGAACACGGTGATCGTTTCGTCGCTGCCGTGGAGAACGGACCGCTGAGTGCCGTGCAGTTCCACCCGGAGAAGTCTGGGGATGCTGGTGCGCAACTCCTGCGCAACTGGGTGGAAACCCTATGAGTAAGGAACGAGCCCAACGCCGCACAGCAAGGGAAGCTGCCAACGCCAAAGAGCAAGCCGAGCGAGCTGCTGCTCGCGAACGCTCGCAGAAGCGGGCCGCAGCCTTCGGAGCCATGGCGGCCCCTGCACAAAACGCGGGGACGATGTGGTCGAGATGGTGGCGACGAACTTTCCCGCCAGCCGACCCGTTCCGCGGACGTCGCCAACGTCAATGGGCGATCGTGATCGCAATCTTTGTCATCGTCCAGGTACTTGCCTGGTGGATTCTGCCCGGCAACTGGGGATTGCGGTTAGGCATCCTCGGTCTTTCCATCCTGCTGACACCGGTCTTGCGGGTCCTGCTGTTCGATCGAGGCTAGTGTTTACCCATGAACAATGGTCCAAGCGGTTTACTCGATACAAGTCTGCTCGGCCCAGACGTACTTGAACTACTCCCGGCCGTCGACGTAGCCGACGGTCAGGCTGTGCGTCTGGTGCAAGGCAAAGCTGGCAGTGAAACCTCATACGGTTCGCCGCTTGAGGCTGCACTCGCCTGGCAGGAACAGGGCGCCGAGTGGATTCACCTCGTGGATCTCGATGCGGCGTTCGGACGCGGCAGCAACCGGGAGCTCATTAATGACGTCATTGGTCAACTTGATATCAAGATCGAACTGTCCGGTGGGATCCGTGACGACGAGTCGTTAGAAGCGGCTCTGTCGACGGGATGTATGCGCGTCAACATTGGCACTGCGGCCTTGGAATCGCCCGAGTGGGTGGCACAGATCATCGCCGAGCACGGTGACCGAATCGCTGTCGGCCTTGATGTTCGTGGACGTACCCTGTCGGCCCGTGGTTGGACGAAAGATGGTGGCGATCTATACGAGGTGATGGCTCGCCTGGATTCGGAAGGCTGTGCCCGTTACATCGTCACCGATGTTGATCGCGATGGCACTCTTCACGGCCCGAACTTGGAACTGCTCAAGTCTGTTTGTGAGGCAACGGATCGGCCGATCGTGGCCAGCGGGGGAGTTGGTTCGCTGAGTCATCTTCACGCCATTACCGAACTCGTACCACTGGGGGTCGAAGGCGCCATCGTGGGCAAGGCCCTCTACGCTGGGGAATTCACGCTGGCCGAGGCACTCGTCGCGGTCGAGGCTCGTCACAACAATCTTGGAGGACTCGATGGCCGCTGATCAAAAGATTTCATCAGGGGGGCCGTGGGAGTCCGTCGTTGGCTATTCACGCGCAGTGGTTGCTGGTCCGTGGGTACTGGTCTCTGGATCGACTGCGACGGTTGATGGCGAACTTCGACACGTCGGCGATGCCTACGGCCAGACGATGGAAGCATTCGGTGTGGTGCGTCGCGCACTTGAGCAGGCTGGCTTGACCTTGAATGACGTCGTTCGAACCCGGCTCTACCTTGCCGACATGGCACATGAGGCAGACGTTGCCCGTGCTCATAAGGAACTCTTCGACGAGGTACGTCCCGCCGCGACGATGGTTGCTATTTCGGGCTTCGTGAACAAGGACATGCTGATTGAGGTCGAGGTCGACGCATACCGGGCCTAACGGTCCGGCGGTGACACATTTCGGTTGAATTTTTACCGATGAGCCGTGTCGCATTGACAGTGGGCCGAGGCCCTGGGGCATGGTCGTACTGTGAGCAAGATCAACAGTCTCCGACGGATCAGGTGGATCTGGTCGCCCATCACGAGGGGCGATGGATTGGTGCGCGGATCTATCTCGGCTCTGCTTGCGATCGCGGTGGTGTGGGCTCTTGGCGCCACGGCGCTGCCGGCATCCGCGGCTGGATTTCCAGATCTTGAGATAACCGCGCCAACGACAGCCATCGCGGCCACCGCCTTTGACGTTACCGTGTTGCTTACCACGGATAATGAGCCAATCGTCGATGCGGAGATTTCCGTGCTGGCGCAACGTCCGGGCCAGCCAGATGTTGTGGCTCCAGGCACGACGAATGGTGAGGGTCTCGTCACCGTAAGCGTGGTTCTCCCAGTGCGCGGTGAGTGGACCATCAACGCGACCTATGTTGACGGCGCATCGAATACGTACAGCGCTGAACCGGCAAGTGTCCTAGTCGGCGGGCAACAACTTGATGTGGTGGTGACCGCTGCGACATCGGTGACGAGTGAATCAGCCTTCCCCGTGCGCATCGTGGTTACGAGAGTGGTCGACGGAACCCCTGCGGTAGGGATCGTCGTCGATGTATCAAGGCCTGCTTCCAGTGTTCAACCGGCCGCGCTCCTTGCGACGAAAACGACTGACTCCCATGGCGCTATCAATATGGTTGCATCCCTGTGGAGATCCTCTGGAATCGTTGCGGTCTCGCGGGCTAGCGAGGTCTTCGATTCCGCGCGTTCGACTCGTATCAATGTCACAGCCCGCCCAGCTTTCGGGGTTGTTTCACTTCCCGCCGGCGCACCGAAGCCGTTAACTCAGTTCAACGATGCGCCTGCGGCCAAGGGTGGGGGAGCGAACGCGGTCGTCACAACTATTCCTGATGCGGTGTGGGCCTCGATGCAGGGTCTGACATGGCACAAGGGCTGTTTGGCACGGTCATCACTTCGATACATCACGGTCAACTACATCGGCTTCGATGGCTTTCGATATCGAGGTTCGATCATTATGGCAACGAAGGTTGCGGCGGCGACCGCTACTGTTTTCACCCGTTTGTATTCGCTTCGCTATCCCATTCGGTCGATGTTTCTCGTGGATCGATTTGGTAAAGCCCCCAGCGGATATCCGGGCGCTAACGACTACGCGTCCATGGCTTCGGGTAATACCTCCGGCTTCAACTGCCGGTATATCGTTGGCAAGGAGTCCGTCAGGGCGATGTCTCCGCACGCCTATGGCGTGGCGGTCGATCTCAATACCTGGGAGAACCCGTACTACTCGCGATTGGGCCCGTTGCCGAATTCGTGGTGGATGCCGCGCACGCGTAGATCCGTAGCTGTGCTGACGTTGAATTCGCCCGCGGTGAAAGCGTTTCGTGCTGCTGGTTTCACCTGGGGTGGTTCGTACAAGGATTACCAGCACTTTCAGCGTTAGACGATCGTCAACTCAATACCGACGTTTGTGCTACCGCGCCGGAATACCTTGGTGAATAGGCCCATCGCGCGATACTGAATTCCATACTTGGCCTTGTGGAGAGTGTCGATCTTCGCGATCTCGGCCAGATCTTCCACAAGTCGAGCTGAAGCATCGACCGATGCTCCTTGGCTGCCGCCACGTGCATCACATGGTGCGAGCACCACGTGTCCGCGATTCCGGATCCGCTTTACCTTTCCTGCCTGCGCGTCGGTGAGGACGAAGAGTTTGTTACCCGCTCGACTCACCCACACCGGGGTCGGGACCGCCGTGCCGTCCTTCTTGTACGTCGTCAGCGAGATGTACTGGCTAACGGCAAGTCGGTCTACTTCTGGATTTGAGACAGGATCGCTAGTCATGGTCTAAGGCTACGTCCATTGAGTGAATTCGACCTACTGGTGGAGCGGTAATGCTGTCGGGTTAGCCGACCTTGATGGTGGTTCCGATGCGTTGTGCTGCTGTGGTTGGGAGTGTTGGTTCACCGGTTTTTGGTGTGTAGGTGAATGTGGTGGCTAGGGTGCCGGTGGATCCGTTGGTGTAGGTGATGCTGACCGGGATCGTGGTTCCGACGCTGACCCATGCCTTGGTGGTGGTATTCCAGTACGAGAGGGTTCCC
>CANGPO010000076.1 GCA_947455705.1 Actinomycetota bacterium
ATCTTGCTCACGCTTTTCGTCCTTTGGGAGCGTCGTCAGGTGCACCCGCTTCTTGACGTGAACGTGTTTAAGGACATGCGTTTTACGGCCGCGAGCATGGCGGTTGCGACCGCATTCTTTGCACTCTTTGGTTTCATCTTCCTGATCACTCAGTATCTGCAGTTAGTGCAGGGTTACTCGCCGTTCGAAGCTGGTTTGCGCACAGTGCCGTTCGCGGCTGCAACGGCCGTCATGTCGCCTATCGCCATCGTGTTGATGCATCGTTTCGGAACCAAACTCGTTGTCACAGCCGGGCTGCTTTTGATGGGAGCGGGCTTCGCAGTAGCGGCGACGAGTGATGCGTCGACGGCATATGTCGGTCCGATTCTGATCTCGATGCTGCTCGGCGGCTCAGGGCTCGCCTTAGCTACCGGACCCTCAACTGACTCCATCATGGGATCGCTGTCTGACGACAAGGCCGGTGTCGGCTCGGCCGTCAACGACACCACGCGGGAAATTGGTGGCACCCTTGGTGTGGCCGTAGTTGGTTCGGTGTTCGCATCCGTTTTCGGTCCACACCTGCGTGATTCGTTGGCAGCGCTATCGGTGCCGACTGACGTTGCCGCGAAGGCATCGGAATCGCTGGGTGCGGCGCTCGCCATCGCGGCTCAAGCTCCACCGGAGATGTCCGGTCGGCTAATGATTGCTGCCAAGGATGCGTTCGTCAGCGGGTTGAGTGTGGGCTGCTACGTGGCTGTGGCAGCGGTCGTCATTGGGGCAGTCGTGACGATGGTCTTTCTACCGGCACGGCATTCCGAACGCGGTGAGACATCTTCGATCAGTTAGGCCGCGCGCAAGGGCCTCAGGCGCGCAATGAGCAAGCGGCTCAGCGAGCGCGTCGATGATGACCCGTGTTCGGAGTGCAATCCGGGCACTTACCAATCGTTCCAGTCAGCGCTGACAGCCTCAATGAAGTTCTGGTCGTCCGCAGCCGAATCTGCCATCGCCACAACGAGAGATTGACGCCTGGCCTCGTCGGCAAAGCCGGGTGCGCGAACGTCGGGCACCCAAACTTGAATTGGCCGAAGTCCAGCAGCACGCAAGCACTTGCGATGCTCGGAAACGCGATCGCGTACAGGCATATCAAATCGTGACATGTAACAGAGGGGGTTCGTCAAGGTTGGGGTGAGTTACGGGAGCCGTCGATCATCCGACGGTGCTCTCCTGTCGAGGCTTTATTGTTGCCTAGCTGTGGCGGCTGTGGCGGCTGTCGTGGGTGCGATGGTGACGCTGGCGTTCTTACGTGCTCGTCAATGAAGCAAACGACACATCTCTGTCGCGTAATCGACCTCGTCCGAAGGTGTCGCGTTGTGTGAGCTTGTTGTGAAAACGTAATGATATGCATTACGCTTGTTACGTGTTTGACGATCTGGATTGGTCGCATCGTGGCGAATACATGGAAGCCAAACATGGGATCAGTGTCGCGCTGGCAAACGATGCGGTCTCAGATGCAAACAGAGTTCTCGTCGACCCGGATTACAACAGTGAGAGCGGTCGAACTGTTCGAATCATTGGCTACTCGGAGTTGGCTGCAGGAATCATCACCGTGATTGCGATGGCCGATGGTGGGATCGACTACGGAGTGAACGGCTGGAGATCCAACGAGAAGGATCAGCGTATCTATAGGGAGGCGAAAGCTGATGGGCAAGATTGATGACCTGCTCGATAAGGAAGCCAAGGCCGCAGAATCTGCAGAATTAAACGCTGATGTGAGAGCTCCGCTACCCGAAGGCACGTCAGTTACGCGCGGTCATCCGCGTGCCAAGAACCTACAGGTGCGCTTTCGCGATGACGAGTTTGAACACCTTTCTGCATACGCGGACATCATGGGTCTCCCTGTTTCAACCGTCGTCCGTCTTTTGGTGATGAAGGCGATCGCGCCAGCTGATGATCTTCGAGCAACCCTCGACCGCATTGAAACTGATCTCGCGGCCGTTCGTCGCAAGGCGCTGAGCGCCTGACTCTCGCGACACGGGCTTGCAGAGCCGATGTGGGGCGCTTCACTCGTGACGATGGTGTGCCTACCGGTACGACACTCCGAACGCGGTGAGAACTCTTCGATGATGACCCGCGTTCGGAGTGCCAGGTTCAGTGGGCGAGTCCAAGGAAGACAACGATGCGGCGCTCGAGTTCAACCATCTGAAGTGGGCTGAGGCTGCCAACCTGGACACCGACGTTGGAGCGGCGCACCGTGGTGATCTTGTCGACCATGATGAAGCTATCAACGTCGATGCCAGTCGTACCATCGGCGGGAATCGGCATCTGAAGAAGCGGGGCGTCAACCGCGGTCGAGGTACAGGGGCAGACTGTCAAAGACTCGGTTGCATCGAACAGGTCATCTTGCAGGGCACCGTTGGGCGAGGTTTGTTTGCGTAAACGCCGCCCGCGACTAGGACGACGTCACCGCGTTTGATTCCGGGCACTTACTCATCGTCCCAGTCAGCGCTGACAGCCTCTATGAAGTTCTGGTCGTCCGCAGCGGAATCTGCCAACGCCACAACGAGAGATTGACGCCTGGCCTCGTCGGCAAAGCCGGGTGCGCGAACGTCAGGCACCCAAACTTGAATTGGCCGAAGTCCAGCAGCACGCAAGCGCTTGCGATGCTCGGAAACACGATCGCGTACAGCCATATCCAATTGTTACATGTAACAGTGGGGTTCGTCAAGGTTGGGGTGAGTGACGGGACTCGAAGTGTGCATCAGGTCCGTTAACCGCGAAGGGTTTTCGGGCATTTCTAGGGTAAGTGCTGATCAGGACATCAGTCCTCGCCAGTTCGACTCAGGCTTGGGATGCGGTGGTCCGGTCAGCGCAGTCCACCGGCCCCCTCCTCACTCCCTCATGTGTCTTGCTGGAGTCGTTGCGGCCATCGCTTCACCTGCTAACGCGCCGGTAGTGCGAACCCGAACTACCAAGCGCTCGTCAGAAGTCCATCGATCTGAATGGATTTAGCCGAGACCACCGGGCCTCCGACCCTGACGATTTTGACTGTGCCGGACTTGACGGTCTTGAACCGTGGCAGCAGGAACGTCTTCTTCACCGCAGTCGAGTTGGGGGCGTACAGCGAAATCGATCCAACCTTTGTTGCCCCGATGAAGACGTCGACTTTTCGGCACGTCGTGCACGCCGTCGCCGTGATTCTCGATGGGTGGCTCGTCACCTTGGCAATGCGATCCACCCTCGATCCGCGGCGCGACGCAACTCAGCTTGTTGACTCGAATTGAGAACCGACGGTGTCCGCCCCATCGTCGCAACATCGGCAGGACGCTGTGCCTCCAGCCGCCGCACCCGTTGACATCTTGGTGTCCCGCTGACAAGATCAAATGATGACTCTTCGCATATCTCTGATAACTCTCCGTGTATCGAAAATTGGGGTTTTTCTTCTTGCTGGGCTGATGAGTTTCTCGTGGTCGTCAGTTTCCTATGCTGCTTCGCCGAGTCCGGTCGCTGTGAGTCAGCCGTTGGCTTGCATTTCTGGCACGTCGTATTCCACCTACAACCGGCGGCCTGGCTACGCTCCGACTACCGAGACGTCTTACCAAGTCGCTGGCCCGGGCACCATCGGCTACACAGTTACGGACACAGCCAGTCAGACGTTCGGCGTGGACCTCGGGCCGCCAGGCGGTGGGCGCGTGTTCGTCACCGCCGCCGACGACATTGAAGGCATCACTACTTCGCAGGGCCTCGCCCAGCGGCTAACCCTGCTGGACGATGCCGGCAAGCTGCGGGAGGGACCGTTCTCGGTCTCTGCCTTCGACACCCCGAGCGAGGGACTCGGGGTCCCGGTCTTCAGGTCGAACCCCGGATTCGTGCAGGGCGGCCTCACCGGTGGTGGCGCGAGAGAGTTCGACCTTCCGAACCTTCTCTACGGTGATCTCGGCAATGTCGCGCAGTGGATCGTGCCATGAGGTGCGCCTGCGACTCGATCTACGAGTTGACCGGGAACGAGGCCGATCAATACGCGCGCGAGCACCTCGAAGAGCTCGGCGTCGACGCCGTGAACTGGACCGTGAGCTACAGGTGTCCCGACACGGGGAGGCTTTGGCTTCGAGACTCTCCGCAGGCCGAACTGCAAGGGGGAGGGCCGCCGCGACTACGCCAACTCGATTCGGAGGGCAACCCGGTCGACAGGCCCTCGAGGGATCCATTCAAGTGAGATCGCCTAGCACCGACCAAGGTTCGCGAGGGTTCTTCGCGCTGCTCTGCATGGTGCTCCTCGTCCTCGGCTCCGCTAACGCGCTCGCGGCTACCCACGACAGCTCCGGTGGCGCGTCTGCGGTTACGACCGCGTCACTGCACGTCTACGACGGCCCGGCGCAACTTGTCAGGTCGCGTGAGACTTCGTCGAACGGCGTCATGGACAACGCCGTCAAGCCTGCTCGGCAACAACGCGCAGTCGCTCGGGATCGTGCTGTCGCCGCCACCTCTCGGGTTGCCGCAGAAGGCGGTGGCGCACGATTTGTTGCTGGAGCGGATGGCATCACCGACACACTCGGTGGTGCGCCGAACGCCGTGACCCTAGGCCGCTACCCCGGGTACGTCAGGGCGGCTGCGATGGATGGTTCGCGCACGTTCAACCTCGGCGATGCATGGGAGGGCATGGCCGCTAGAGCTGACCGCTTCGGTGGTGTCGGGCCTGGCAGCGAGGTTTCCATTCGCAACATGCGCTTCCTCGACAAGGCGATCGCAGATGGCAGCGAGATCCGACTTTCCAGTGATCCGCTCGACCCTGCAAACGCCGGAAGCGCGTTCCTCGACGAGATCGGGTACTTGACGAAACAGGGCTACAGCCTCCAGGGCAATCGGATGGTGCCGTAGTGCTTGAGTCATCTGACTCCGTCGCTCGACTCGAGTCACTACTTCGGGGAATGGGTGCCAACCTGAGTGAAGAACGCCAGGAGGACGCACACTCGGAAACGACCTACGTGATCGGCGCCCTTTCAGTCCATCTCTTCGCGGACTATGGCTCATGGCGGGCCAACGTCAGCCTTGGTGGCGGACCGCAGTTCCCGGCGTCCTTTTGGGTTGCAGCTTTGGGCGGATCGACTTCATTCCCAGAACCGGTCGTGACTCCTGAGGACCTCGAGCGGTTGGCGACGGCGCTTCCTCAGCTGCTTGCTGAGGCGTCGCTCGTGGAGCCATCAGTTCACGCAATGGGTGATCAGTACCGCAAGGCCATGAAGGAGCGACTGTCTTGAGCGACAGCCGTTACAGGGCCGATGACGGCGCGACGCTGAGGAGGATCGTCGAGGTCGTCCAGAGACTGCTCGTCGGCTTAGCGCTGCTCTTGGCATGCACGGTTGTCGGTGCCCTCCCGGCCGCAGCCCAGAACGGCGTCGGGGTCTCAACCCCCGTCATGATCAACACCGTCGAGGCGGCGACGGACATCGGTGCAGGTCAGCGGCTAGGGGAGACCGTCCTGCAGCCGGTGATCGTGGTGGCTACCGGTGTTGCCGCAGAAGGCGCCGCAACCCGCGGCGCGGGTGACGCGTATGCGTCGCTGATTCGGCAAGGCGGCCGAGCCGACCGTGAAACTGTGTTCGCTGGTCACGGCGAATTCCGGATCGGATCTGGAACGACAACCGTTCCGGAAGGCACCTCGGTCACAACCTACGCCCCGCACGGCCAGGGCATCTTGGATTCAACAGGCGGGGCCGTCGAGACCGGCGGAACCAGTGCAGCGGTTCGCGGCAGCGCGGAGGTTATCGAAGCCGGTGCCGTGGTTAAATCAGCAAGTGTTGCCGCAGAAGGCGAAGCGGGCGTGGGAAATGCCTTGGTCAAGTCGGAGTGGCCGGCCAACCGCGGGTTCCTCGGCGACCCGGTCGAGACGACGCTCAAGACGGGCACCCGGATTGACCGGTACGGCGGCTCCGGCGGCACGTTCGCTTCACCCGAAGGCACACCCTTCGCCGCGCGCTCGCTGCGTTCGACCTCTGTCGATAGCCCCTACAACGTCTATGAGGTTGTGAAGCCCGTATCGGTTCAGGGTGGGACAGTCGGTCCCGCCTTCGGCTACGGCGGAGGTGGGATCCAGTACGAGTTCGGAAGCCCGATCCAGGACTTGATCGACTCGGGAGTTCTCAAGCGGGTCGGCCCATGAACCAGCACTCCCTGCGAGATCTACTCAGCGCTGAACGGGTCCGGACCGACTCCTACAGCATCGAGGGTGAGCTACGAGACGAGAGCATGTGTCTGGAAGCGAAGGCTGGCGGGTGGGCCGTCTTCTACTCCGAACGGGGCCTTCGCAGTGGTGAGCGATGGTTCGAGACCGAGGATGAGGCCTGCGACTTCCTGGCGCAGCGCTTGCTGGCTGACCCAAGCAATCGCGTCCCGTGAGGACCGCACCGAGCTTGAGGTCCTTGGTGGTCAGATCGTCCCTTGTGGTCGCCCTCGTTGGGCTCGCCCTGGCAATGGCAGCGATCGTGGTCGGGCCGGTTCCATCCACCGCCCAAGCCCTCGTAACACCACCTACGGCTGTCGCCTACGCCTACGACTCGGCCACTTCACTTGCGCACGGGACAGCGAGGAGCCTCCCGTCGGCCGCTGTGCTCACCCAACCAGCACGCGAGGGATCTCCGACGGCAGTGGGGGCCTCCGACCGTCTCCGTGACTCCGCTGTTGCCGCAGAAGGCGTTCCGGAGACCCGAGTGTTCTGGTCGGGTGGCCCAACTGCGCGCTCGGCCGCCGAGAAGTGGGCGAGCGAGAACGGCGCGAAGACATTGGAGATGAGCCCCGGCGGGCAGGCCGCTGAGCGAGCAACTGAGGGACTCCCGTGGAGCGAGGCTAAGCCGATTTGGGATCAGGCTTCATCCGACTTCGCCAGCGGTGCCCGCGAAACCGTCCACGTCTTCCACAACGCCGACGGTGTCTCTCTGATCAGCACCTGGCGGACTGTGGAGTACCCGACGCTCGTCGAGAATGGCGTCAACATGATCTTCCACACCGTAGGCGAGGGGTGGTGACCATGGGCGGCTACGTCACCCTCGACCCGAACACCGTGCTAGCTCCGTCAGGCGCGACCGTCGGTCTGCTCGGTCGGGCAGGCATTCGATACACCACGTCCGACGGAGCCGTTGAGGTCGACTCCGAGATGCTCGCCCCCCCGATGACGATCGCTATCTATCCGGGGTCGATCATCTCCCCATTCACGCCCCCCAACGACGTCCTGGCAGAGATCTTGGGCGCGCTCAACCACCTCGGATTCACGGTCGAGTTGATCGGGGAATTGAGGTGAACGGTCTACTCACGCCGAGCCGTCTCGAGCCGTGGGCCGACCCACGGCTGCTGACAATCCCAGCACCCGTGACCGAGCCCGGCACGCCCCGCGCGTGGCCGCTCCGGGCCGCCCAGGGGCTGCTGGCCGCCTTCGGCGGGCTCCTACTGGTCCTGGCGACAGTGGTCGTCGGGGTTGCCCCTGCCGCAGCCAACGGGTTCGCCCCACCACCTACGGCGGCCACCTACACGTACGACGGGGCGGCTCCTGTTGCGCACGGGACATCATGGCGCCTCCTGCCGGCCGCTCTGCTCCCCGGACCGGCACGCGAGGGATCTCGGCCGGCAGAAGGGGTTTCTACTCGCCTTCCTGGCTTCGGTGTTGCCGCAGAAACGGCAGAGGTGGCGGCAGGCGGGGCTCGACAGGTCACGGTCCTCGGTAGGTGCACCGGCGGAGTCGGCGCGTACGTCGGTAAACCGGGGTTCAACACCTTGAATCTGCCCTTCAAGGGCGCTGGGCGATGGAACTGGACGCGCAACAAGAGCTTCATCGATGACGCCATCGAACGGGGCGATGAGATCCGCCTCGTGACCAACCCGAACGAGCCGCTCTACCAAGGCGGCAACACCTTCCAGAGGGAACTGAGGTATCTGCAGGACCGCGGCTACACATGGCAGGAGCAGGGCGACTACTGGAACGCGGTTCCCCGATGAACCGTGGAGCACGCTGATGGCCAGGCGCGCCGTGTTGGAAGCGTTCGAGCCGGCTACTGCCGCGGCATTCGACCATCTGCTTTCAGACCCCGACTTCATGGGGCCAGAACGCCAGCCCGGGGTCGCCGTCTACCACTCACCGAGCGTCTCGGTCGAGGTGGCACTAGATCCCCGAGACGGTGTGCTAACTCTGGTTTCGTGCCAGGTCGGTTCCCACTACTACCGAGCCGAGCTGTCTTGTCTGTATGTCGGTGCCGGGCTCGGCGCAGCGCAGGATGTACACCGCTCCGCCCGCACAACGCATGAGCTGACTAAGTCCCTGGCTAGCCAGGCGCGTGCGCTAGATCAGCTCCTCCCTCATCTGCTGGGTCCCCAACGCGATGACCTCCTGCGCGGATGCCATGGTCGCTAGGAACGGACGACCGTCTGGACCGCACGGCGGGCAACGTTGCCCGGTACTGGGCCTTCTGCTCATGGTCCTTCTCACCGCCATCCTCGCCTTGGCTGGCGTTCTCCTGGGGCTCGTCCCGGCCGCGACTGCATCGACGCCACCCCCTACGTCAACGTCTGACTCCAACTACGACAGCCGCGTCAACGTTGCACACACCCTGGCGTCAGATGGGCTGCGGCCTGACGTCGCTGTCCCGGGCCGCGGGCAGTCTGGTCTCGTGCCAGAGGCGGCCTTCGGCCGCGCGAGCGGTTTCGCTGTTGCCGCAGAAACCGCAACCAAGGCGGACACGATTGTGCTGGGGCACTATCCCGAGTACGTCGACGTCGCTATGAAGCGCCCCAGGTTTGATGCCGCATCCTTTTGAGTCCAGGAGGATGTACGTCATGCCGAAGAAAATCGATCCGAAGGTGAAGGAGCGGTGCCTCCAGCAGATGCTGGACCACGCCGCGGAGTATCCGAACCCGACTGCGGCGGCCGAGGCGGTAGCTAGGCGGAACGGGGTGGGTGCTGAGACGGTGCGCCGCTGGTATCTGCAGGCCCAGGTCGACTCAGGTCAACGTCGGGGCGCAACGAGCGAGGAACTGGCCGAGATCAAGGAGCTCAAGGCGAAGGTCCGGCGCTTGGAGGACGACGTGGACATCCTGCGCCGGGCCACGGTTTTCTTCGCGGGGGAGCTCGACCCCCGAGAGCGCTGATCGTGGCGTTCATCGACGAATGTCGCGGAGCCGGTTATGCGGTCGAGTCGGTCTGCCGAGTCCTGCGTGAGCAGGGCTGCCAGATCGCCGCACGGACCTACCGAGCCTGGGCCAGCACCGGGCAGCACGTCGCGCCACGCACGGTCAGCGACGCCATCGTGATCAACGCGGTCCGCGAGGCCGCCTGGACTGTCGCCCCGAACGGCCCGATGGCCAGGGTTCGCCGGCTCACGGCCGAAGGTCTCTACGGCCGCAGGAAGATGACTGCCCTGATCAAGCGGAGCATGCCCGATACCTCGCCTGGCTCAGTGGACCGGGCCATGAAGGCGCTGGGGTTGAACGGGATTCGGCGGTCCAAGGGAATCCGGACCACGATCCCGGGCAAGGACGGACGTCGCGCCGGGGACCTACTGAACCGCGACTTCACCGCTTGTGCCCCGAACCGGACCTGGGTCATGGACTTCACGTACTGCCGCACGTGGGCGGGGTTCGTCTATGTGTCGTTCATCGTCGACGTGTTCGCCCAGAAGATCGTCGCCTGGCACGCCGCGACATGCAAGGACGTCGAACTCGTCATGGTCCCGCTGCGCATGGCAACCTGGCAGCGCTCACGCGAAGGGCACCCCATCGAGCCCGGCCAACTCATCGGACATGCAGACGCGGGCAGCCAATACACGTCCATCACGTTCACCGAGCACCTCGAACTCGAGGGCATCCGCCCGTCGATCGGGACCGTCGCCGACGCGTACGACAACGCGCTCATGGAGACGGTGATCGGGCTATTCAAGACCGAATGCATCCGCACCACCGTGTTCCACTACGGGCCCTACCGCGCTCTCGCCGACGTCGAGTGGGCGGTCGCGGGCTGGGTCGACTGGTGGAACAACCGTCGCCTTCACAGTAGCCTCAAGTACCTGACCCCCGCAGAGTTCGAGAACGCCCACTACGCAGCCCTCAACCGAGAGCTGCAACCCGCATAGGAGCGGCACAGAACCTGAGGCGCTTCATCCTGCTGGCAAATTGCTGGCAAGCAAGACGGTCATTCCTGAAATCCTTTGCGATGAAAGGACGTCCGTGGGGTGAGTGACGGGTCCGTCGGCCGTCTTTCGACGGCCTCCTCCCGAGTCCCGGCCCATTCGTCCCAAAAGGTAATAGGACCTGGGGGATCAACCCCAGGTCCTATTACTTTGGGGTGAGTGACGGGACTCGAACCCGCGACCACCTGGACCACAACCAGGTGCTCTACCAGCTGAGCTACACCCACCATGGGCCACACGACTGATCGAAATCAGAACAAATGTGGACCGGTCCGCAAGTGTACCCATGCCTACGCCTAGGTACGAATCGCGGGCAGATTAGCCCTCGAAATCCAGCACATGTCGGGCGCCGAGCGCTCGAGCCGTTTCGGTGTCGGGGCCCGGTTGGGGCACCAAAATCGCATCGCGGTAGTAGCGCAGTTCGGCGATCGATTCGCGGGCGTCAGCCAGGGCACGATGGTTGCCGCGCTTCTGCGGTGACGAGAAATAGACCCTCGGATACCAGCGGCGCACAAGTTCTTTGATGCTCGAGACGTCAATCAGCCGGTAATGCAGCCACGCGTCGAGTTCGGGCATGTCCCGAGCTAAGAAGCCCCGATCCACGTAAACGCTGGATCCGGCCAACTGTGCCTTCCGAGCCTCGGGCACATGTGACTTTATGTAATCAAGGACGAGTTGCTCTGCCTCCGAAAGAGTGATGCCGTTGGGGATTTCAGTAATCAAACCCGACGCCGTGTGCATATCGCGCACCACCTGCGGCATCGCCGCGAATGGGGCATCGGGCGGGCGAATCACCACGCTGACACCGGAATCCAGCTCATTGAGCTCTGCGTCGGTGACGACGCAGGCGATTTCCACTAAGGCATCGCTGCCAAGATCCAACCCGGTCATTTCACAGTCGACCCACACAATGCGGTCAACTGCCTTGGGGGTGGCTGGGGCGGATTCGGTCTCTGGCGTACTTGTCATAGGACAACCCTAGTGACCTAGGTGACGCAGATATCACCCATTGGGGCTACAGAGTTCCCAGATGGCGTACCGATGACATAACCATGATGTTGGTATCGAGCCGCCGAGTAGAGCGAATGACACATTCGCCCCGGGCCTCCTACATCGTTCGCATCGCCGCCGCCGTGGTTGCCGTGTCTGTTGGAAGCGTCGGCTTTGCGACCACCGCGTCCGCTGCTGGGATTCGCGGTCACTATGGCTTCGCCACCATCACGGGAACCGTTGAGCGGGTCAACATCGATAACTTCAGCAACCCCCTTCCAGCTCAGGACGACGAGGTTGCATTTGTGCGCACCGCTGCCGGCGCCGTCCAGGTACCAGCAGCCACGATGTCCGGCATCGACGACGGATCCACGGTCAGCGTCACGCTCGCAAGTGATCACGCCGTACGGGTAACGTCAAACGGAATTGTCGCTGACGCAGCCCAGTTGCCGAGCACTCCCGATCCGACGACCGGTGCTGATGTGGCAGCCGTCGACGTTGTAGCCAACGCTCCCGAAGGTGCGGTGAGCACCGGTCTAAACGCGCCGATCGCAGCAGCCTCTGTCACTGCGACGGCCACTTCGGCAGCAGTCCACCACGTCACCGTCGTTGTTGCCATCCCCGCAGGTGGTTCTGCGTCGACGTATACGCCGGCCTCGATCGCCGCGGTGGTGAACGGCGGTGTGAATTCGTACTGGAACACCGTGACCAATGGTGCCGTGCAATTCTCGGCAACTGCTTTCCCGACAGTCATCGCCACCAGTTCAACACCGTGTGTGAGTGGAAACCTTGGAACCTCGTTCGACTTTTGGAATGAGATCAAGGCGCGCACCGGCTTCACGGAGGGTGCTGGCAAACACCTGGTCGTCTACTTCAAGACCCTCGCCGGTTGTAATGGTGTGGCGGGCCTTGGCACCGTCGGCTCGGGCCTCACCTCAGGTGGCGTCACGTGGAGCAACGGATACCCGACAGTGGGCGTGCTTGGCCACGAGCTAGGTCACAACCTCGGCCTTGGCCACTCGCAAGAGCTTGACTGCACGTCCGCAGGAACCCGAGTGACGGATGCGGATCCGGCGAGCTGTTCGGCACGTTCGTATTGGGACACCTACGACATCATGGCCGTGTCTTGGAACAACCAAGGCTTCCTCAACGCCTCGCATCTGCGCCGTCTCGGCCTCCTAAACTCAGCGTCGGAAGTAGCCCCAACAGATAATGGCCAAGTCACCCTTACTCCACTGGCCACGCGGAAAGGCCTTCGGGTCCTCACCCTGACAGATGGCAACGACCGTTACGTCGTTGAGTACCGGCAACCCACCGGACTCGATTCATGGCTTTCCGCGACCTCGGGTTGGGGCGCCCCAGGAGTGACGATTCGCCGGGAATTCGATCAGACGACCGCGGCTGGTCAGAGTTTCCCTGCCTACCAGTCCTTCGTTCTCGACGGACATCCGTCGTCACCAGATGCGAGCTTTGGTGAGATCACGACCACGTTCCCGGTGGGCTACTGGATTGATCTGGCGGGTGGTCGCCTTGGCATCCGCATCGAGTCGCA
>CANGPO010000077.1 GCA_947455705.1 Actinomycetota bacterium
ATCGGCGCCAAGGCCGTCGTGACTGGGATCGCCGGCAACGTGATCACACTGAACGTTCCCAATACCGCAGCTGTCGCGTCGACCATTACGTTCACCGCCACCAAGACAACATCGACCGTCGGCGGCCCCAAAGGCCTGAACACTGTCGTGGTGAATTCGGTGGCAGGCATCTCGGTAGGTGCCACGGCCAAGGGAAGCGGATTTGCATCCGGCACGACGGTAACTGCCGTCGCTGGCCACACCGTCACACTGTCGAAGAGCAATCCCGCCACCATCAATGGTGCCGTCACGTTCACTCCAGCCCCTCTGGCCGTGACGTGCACAGCGTCGCGGCGCGGCTGGTACGCCGAAGCGCAGGCCGCCAATGCAACAGCCAAACTCGTCAACAAATACCACCTGGGCGGAATCGCCGAATGGACGATCGGCGGCGAAGACACAACTCAGTGGACGGGGATAACGACCTTCGCAAACCAGATCGCCGCAGTGCCTTCAGTAGTGACGGTCACCGCACCCGTCAAACTCAGCGTTGGACAGACCGCGCACGTCAGCGGTTCGGTGACTTTCAAGAATTCGCCACTGGCGTCTGCACCACTCACTGTCGAGGTGCGGGAAGCGGGTACCAACACCTGGAAGACGGTCACAACTGCGCATGCGGACGCACAGGGCGGTTTCTCTGTCACCATTCCCGCCCAGTCAACGAGTTTCAACTGGCGAGTAACTGCCGACGGAGACGGATGGGCCCGAATAGACACAGCCGTCTCAGGATCCATCGATGTACCGTCGCCGCTGATACTCGCACCAACAATTCCGAAAGTTGCACTACCAACCCAAACTCTTAGTGCAACTGCCCTCGTGCAGTTCCACCATGCTCCGGTCGCTGGGGTGCTGGTGACTGCGGCCATTGCACGAACTGGCACCACAACCTGGCGGAGCATCGGACAAACTCACACCGACTCAACTGGTCGGATCACGATCACGATTCCTGCTCAAAGTTCAGACTTCACGTGGAAACTAAGTGTCCCTAGCGACGGCAAACTTCAACTCGCATCAGTTGCCAGTGGATCCGTCGGTATTGCCAGTCGACCACTGACGACCGTGACTGCAAAGGCAACCGTCACACAGTCGAGCGTGAATCCCATCTCCGGCACGATCACCTTCAGAGGGCTTGCTGTCGCCGCCCCGTTCACACTTGCGATCAAACCTGCTGGTTCCACTGTGTGGACGGCCAGCACTTCTTCCAGCGCTAATGCCCATGGCGTATTCACAACGAACATCCCTGCTCAATCGGTGAACTACGACTGGCGCATCGTGTTCCCCGCAGACGGATTCACTCGACTCGCAACCTCCGTTTCAGGTTCGACGAAGGTGCAACTTGGCGTGGCTGCCCATGTCGTTAGCACGACTAAATCTCAAGGGATTCCGTCAATTTCGGCAGGCTCAAAACCGAGTTTCGTCGGTGCGACAAATCCGCGAGTAGCCGGGTTCAAGGTAGTGCTTCGGCACTGGGACGGATCTGCATGGAAGACGGTGGCCACGTCAACCACCAACACCAAGGGAATCTTTACCCTTACTGGCGTCGCACTCACCGGGGTAGCTGCGCGATACCAAGTGCTGGCCTACCCAAGCGCGAAGCAACCCAATGTTCTCGGCTACAGCAGCGTCCTTAACGTGACCCATTCCTGAGTCGTCGCCAGCCTGAAACGGCTGGAGGCTTAGGACGATCGTGAGGAAGCAAACCAGTTTTCGATATCAGAAACCGTTCGTGGCAAAGCAGCACTGAGATTCACCGAACCGGTCACAGTGACGACAAGATCGTCCTCAATTCGCACTCCGACCCCCCTGAGTTCCGGTGGTACGAGCAGATCGTCCTCTTGGAAGTAGAGCCCTGGTTCAACAGTCAGCACATTGCCGGCACTCAACTCGCCCTCTGGATAAACATCAAAGCTCGCACTTCCACAGTCATGAACGTCGAGACCGAGCATGTGACCCGTTCCGCAAAGCGTCCAACGTCGGTAGACCTGGCTCTGCGGATCGAGTGCCTCGTCGACCGAGCACGGTAAGAGCCCCAGATCGCTCAACCCATGAGCCAACACCTGCGTGGCGGCGTGGTGAAAGGCACGAAATTTCGCACCGGGACGAACCGCGGCCATACCAGCGTCTTGGGCACGTTCGACAATCTCGTATACCGCCCGTTGCGCATCACTAAAGACACCATTCGCGGGGATCGTGCGAGTGATGTCCGCGGTGTAGAGCGAGTTCGCTTCCACGCCCATGTCCATCAAGACAAGTTGACCGTCGTGCACTGAACCGGAGTTATCAATCCAGTGCAAGGTTGTCGCATGCGAACCTGCGGCCGCGATACTCGCGTATCCAACACCGTTGCCCTCGAGCCGCGCGCGACGTTCGAACGTCCCTTCGATCCAACGCTCGCCATGCGCCCGCACCAGCGACCACTCGGCAACCACATCGTTGAAGCCCCGCATAGTGATCTCGATGGCCTGCGTTAGCTCAGCAATCTCGAAGGAATCCTTCACAAGGCGCAGGTCCGACAGCGCGCGGGCAAGTTCGGCGTCAGCGCTCGAGGCCGCGACGGCCCGATCGAGCGGGGCAGAAACTCCCCGTAAGACAATGACATCTGATGTCAGGAAAGCGTCTGCGTCGTCTAGGTCCTGACATGGAATACCAGTCATGTACTCGACCACCGCGTGCGGCAACCTCCGTCCATTCCAGAACTCGCCTCGAGTGCGGCTTCGCCAGAACTCATCGGTATCGCGACGCTCACCATCCAGCCTGAGTAATACAGCACCCGCAGGTAGCGAAGCGTCCACCACCACGATGGAATGCGGTTCGCCCATTCCGGTCAACCAGAGGTGATCGGACTCGGGCCGAAATCGGTGCGATTGATCCCCAGAACGACGAGGGGGTCCGCCGGCGGGAATCACCAACCTCTTACCGGGGAACAATGCAGCGATGCGCTCCCTGCGACGGGCAGCGAAATCTGCGACGTCCGCCCGTGCTGGTTTGATTAATCGCCGATCCCACCCCTGGGCCATAAACGCAGCCAGCGCGTCCGAAACAGGTGGGTCGTAGCTCTGGGTGGCGACTGGTTCAGAGGTATTCATGTACGCGATGCTAACGCTCGGAGGTCAATAATGAATTCACTCAGGACTATCGATTACCACACAGCCGGTGAACCGTTCCGAATTGTGATCGACGGTGCGCCAGTTCCCGACGGTGACACCATTCTTGATCGTCGCGCCAATGCGCAGACCGGCGACCTCGATGACGTACGTGCGCTCCTTTGCAACGAACCGCGAGGACATGCAGACATGTACGGCGGTTTCCTGGTGCCACCGAATGACTCTGACGGAGATCTGGGCGTGCTGTTCTGGCATAAGGATGGTTTCTCGACCGCATGCGGCCACGGCACTATCGCTTTGGCCACCTATGCCGTGGATGAAGGCTTGGTGTTTGCCGAAGAATCGGGCGACACCAACGTCGTTATCGATGTCCCGAGTGGACGGGTCACGGCCATCGTTCACCGAGCTGAGGGCGTCGTTGAACATGTGCGATTCGTCAACGTGCCCTCCTACGTGATGGCAACCGCGGTGCCAGTCGACACCGACTTGGGGTCCGTCAATGCCGACATGTCGTACGGCGGAGCGATCTACGCGAGCGTGCGCGCATCCGATCTGGGCCTGAGCGTTACACCCGAAGATTTGCCCGAACTGATTCGTATTGGTCGCCACATCAAGTGGGCACTCAATGATCACGAATCTGCTCAGCATCCAACCGATCCACGCTTATCGGGCGTTTACGGCACAATCTGGTTTGACGACATCAACGACTCAGATTCGGTGCTACATCAGCGCAATTGCACGATCTTCGCTGATGGCGAGGTTGATCGATCCCCCTGTGGTTCTGGCACTAGCGCCCGTCTGGCGCTCTTACACTCTGCCGGTCGACTTAGCCCCGCGAAGACATTGCTTCACGAAAGCATCATCGGAACCCACTTCGTCGGAAGTATCTTGAGCTCGACGATGGAAGGTGCGAGACCCGTTGTCATTACCCAAGTTCAGGGCAGCGCGTTTAGAACCGGTGAGCACAGCTTTGTTCTCGACCCGCGCGATCCCATCGGCACTGGATTTCAACTTCGATGACACTCCCCTACCTTGACGCGGCCGGCGTACGTGGTGCAATCAGCCCGGAAGCGGCTGTCGCCGCCCTGCGTGAACGGCTGCTGGCAGATCCTCCATCGGCGGATCGACCAAGCCGTTCGTTCATTCCCGCGCGTCGCGGTGAACTACTCGTCATGCCCGACGAGTCCGCTTCAGCGGTGGGGATGAAGATTCTGTCAATCGCTCGCGATAATCCGGCTCGAAACCTTCCAGCAATTCAGGGCATCTATCTTCTGATGGATGCAGAAACCCTTACGCCACAGGCACTTCTCGATGCAGCAGAATTGACATGCGTGCGAACATCGGCAGTCTCAATGCTTGCAGTGACACACTTGAATCCCCCGACAAGGCCACACGTGGTCGTCGTGGGAACGGGACCCCAGGCGCTGGCTCACTGCCACGCCGCGGGCTTACTTGAGCCGTCTGACATGTGTGTTATCGCGAGAACACCTGATCACGGTGAAGCTTTTATCGAGAGCGCTCGTCAACGGGGACTCAGCGTCAGACTCGTTGACCACCGCGCGCTGACGGAAGCAGACGTGATTCTCTGCTGCACAACTAGTCGCCAACCCATTGTGACTTCAATGGATGTTAAGAACGATGTGATCATCGTCGCGATCGGCAGTCACGAACCGTCCGCCCGCGAACTCGCAACAGATCTTATGGACGATGCTTTCGTCGTGGTCGAGTCGCGCGAGAACGCTCGGCGCGAGGCCGGCGACATCATCATCGCTGAACATGAAGGCGGACGGCACGTCATCGACGCAACAATCGACGAACTCGTAAAAGCGAACTCCGCTCCGAGAACAGGTCGACGCGTCTTCAAGTCAGTCGGCGACGCATGGGAAGACTTGACGATCGCACAGGCCGTCGTTGACAACGTTCCCTAATCGCTTAACCGACCCGCGGCTAGACAGATCGCAAAGCGTCGGTGGGTGAAAGTCGAGCAGCCCGGATCGCCGGGTACAGGCCAGCAATCGCACCGAGAAGCAGCGATATGGCGATCCCACCAGCAACAGCGGATACTGGCACGACGAGCTGAACGTTACGCGTGGTGGCATAGATCAGGGTGATCACAATCCCGAGCGCGACCCCAGCCACCCCGCCTGCGCCTGCGAGCAACAGAGACTCGGTAAGAAACTGGTTGCGAATGTTTCCCTTGGTCGCGCCAAGGGCTCGACGAAGGCCGATCTCACTTCGCCGCTCCAGAACACTGATCACCATGACGTTGGCGATGCCAACTCCACCGACGAGGAGTGCGACGGCACCGAGGCCAAGGAACAACGAATTGAACGCATCGTTTGCAGCGATGCGAGCGGACAGCGCATCAGATGGCTGACTGACCGTCACCTCATTTGGATTGGCCGGGTTCACCGTTGCAGGTAACACCGAACCGACAGCATCGACCTGATCCGGTGTTGTGCGCACATACACCGTTGTTGGCGCTGCCGACATGCCAAACCCGTTCATCGCCTGCGGATAACCCATCAGCGCAGAGCGATCAATATCTGGTGCCAATGGCATCGAATTCATGATCCCCGCGACGAGGTACTGCTGACCACCGATGTCCACCGTTGCATTCGGAATCCAGTGATCGAAACCAAGCCTCTCGGCCGCCAGAGACCCAAGCACAACAACGGGGTAGTTCTCCGTGGCGGAGGTGATGAATGATCCTTCTGACATCGTTCCAGCCAAGGCCTCAAGAAGGTTGGTCTTAGCGGCCTTGACTTGAATACCGTTTGTCTCACCAGCCGGCACGTAGTGCGTGCGATAGGCGTTCGCAGCTACCGTCGCCACCGATGATTCGACGAGCACGGGCGCAATGCGAGTGAGCATCGGCTCAGCGGTGAGCGGCAGTGACGAACTAGAACCACCGAAGGTTTGTCCAGCCTGAACTTGAAGCAGGTTCGTACCCAGACTGTCCAGTTGCGCAATGAGCGCGGCCTGGGATGACGCAGAAATTCCGAGAACACTGGTAACAGCGGCAATACCAATGGCGATACCAAGTGCGGACAACAGCGACCGTAATGGCCTAGCAGATAGACCCGATGCCCCAACCCGGGCAGTGTCGGTGAGAGATAGCCGGGCGGGACGAACCGCTGCCGCAGTGCTCATCGAGCCACCTCCAACGTGCGCGCCACATCAGAAACGATGAGCCCGTCGCGAATCGTGACTTGACGATCCATCGCCTCGGCTACAGCCGGGTCGTGAGTAATCACGATGACGGTCGTCCCGTCACCATTGAGTTCGCGCAACAGCGCTAAAACTTCCTGCCCCGTCTGTGTGTCGAGGCTTCCCGTCGGCTCATCTGCAAGAACAATGGCCGGTCGAGCGATCAGCGCTCGCGCAATTGCGACCCGTTGACGTTCACCACCGGACAACTTCGCCGGCGGTGAGTAAAGGCGATGGCCAAGCCCTACTCGCGTCAGCGCCGCGATCGCAGCAGACCGACGTTTTGGTAGGGAGACGCCCGAGTAGAGCAATCCATTAGCCACGTTATCGACGGCACTGACCCCATCGATCAGGTAGAACTGCTGGAAAACAAATCCAAGAGTGCGAGCCCGAAAAGAAGATAGTTGACGATCACTTAACGTCGCGACATCGACCCCATTGATCAACACCGAGCCCGTGGTTGGCAGATCCAAGGTGCCCATGAGATGCAGCATCGTTGATTTTCCAGATCCCGAGGGACCGACGATCGACAGCAGTTCCCCACGTCCGATCGTCAGATCGATACCGTGCAGCACCTCGACGGGACCGGGATACGTTTTACGAACGCCCACCAACTCCATGACGGCGTCGGACGGGGCGTCAGACTGAACTGAGGCGACCATGACGTCAGGCGCCGGCAGGGATGACAACGGTCAGGCCATCAGTAATGCCATCACCTGAGACCTGCACGAGACCTCCGACGGCATACAGGCCCGGCTTTGCTGCAACCAGATGTGTGCTTCCACCGGCATCTTGCACCTCGAGCGCGTACCCACCACCGGCAAGGGCGATCAGTGCAGTGACCGGCACAGCCAGTACCCCCTTGGCACCGTTGGAGGTGAAGGAAATGGAGACCGGTGTTTGATCTGGCTGCGTCGCGGCTTTCGCATCGGTAACAGTGACAGTGACGTCCACCGATGAGCTACTCGTCGTAGAACTGGCACCCTGCTGATTAACTGAGCCGCCTCCTCCACCGCCACCGCTCGTGGACGAACTTGTCGCAGACGTCGTGGCGATGGACGAGATCACACCGGCCACCGAATCGCCGTTGGGCAGACTCAAAGACACCTTTTCACCGGTCTTAGCCACAGTGCTGTCGGAGGCGTTCAACGTAACCGTCGCGATACGACCAGTACCGGACGCAGTGTAGAGCGATGACTCAGCGGTAACCGAGTCACCGACCTGAGCCGACTGAGACTGAACACGCAGGGCACTAGGATGGAATTGCACGAGAGCTGGCGTAACAACCCCATCCTCGGTCACGCCAATATCCGACTGCCAGGCCTCAACCGCGGCTTTCGTCGCACTCGTAAAGGTTGAGTCGATCGTCATCCCATCGGGGTCGTAGCCCAGCGCATGCAAGTCTGTTTCTAGTTGCTTGACGTCCGCTCCGTCGGCTACACCGTTTTGCAAGGTGCGGTACATCGGTACCGACCCGTACAAAAGGTAAGCCGAGGTTTCGTTGACGTCGTAGAGACGCGCACCCTGCTTGACCGTCGTGCCGGTGGCGGGCAACCACGTAACCGTGCCCATTGATTTGGATTTCACAGTCCGTGAATCGCTGTACGTGAGGACTCCGTCGAAGGAGGTCGTCTCTACGAGGTCCGTGGTCGTGACAGTGGCCGTGGACGTGGCAGGCGTGGCAGGCGCGGTCGTGTTACTTGTCGACGAGTTGTGCCACACAATGGCGCCGACGATGCCGGCCGCTATTAAGCCAAGAATCGTCGGGATCGCCCACCGACGTTGCCCCAAAGGCTCCTGGTCATCCTGCTTCTCGATCTTCAATGGCTCCGCGTGAAGATCTGAAGGCGAACTCACGCTGCCGCCCCCGATGCGCTCGGTGTTGGCGCCCCGCTCGGCGGGTTGCCACCACCTGGACCCCGGCCAGGACCGAATGGCAGGTTACCGAGGGTTTTAGGCCGGCAAATCGCATCTGCCTTTCGGAAAAGCGGGTCTTGAAGATTGATCTGACCAAGTGCGCGCATGCCACCACCGTCTCCAGAGAAATCCGGGTCGGCCATCTGATAGCCATTGGTCCGCATGCACTGGGCATATTTCAAGAGTGAATCTTGGAATTGCTGGCGCTGCTCCGGGGTGAACTGAGGACGCAGTGCTTCAATCAGGGGTCGGCACGCGGTGAAAGCTTTGCGGACGGCCGGATCGTCACGATTAATGCCGCTATCTGGGCCCAGACCCATCTGCACATTGCCGTTGCTGTCGACAGTGGGATCCGGGAACTTCGTCACGCCGTTCTTTCGCATGCACGACGAGAACGCGCGCGCCGACGCTTCACGGTCAGCTGACCCTGATGCAGAGGCCGTGGCACTGGCTTTCGTTCCAGTTCCGCCATCAAGGCTGGCCACCTGCGGCCCGCTCGAGCCACCACAGGCCGTAATCGTACCCGCGATCATTACCGTGACGAGGGCCATGAAGGCGCGATGTGCACCAAATCCATCAATACGCATGACTCCACTCTCACGCACTTGCCCAGTAAAGTCGTGAATGGGCCTTATGTGTTGCATGAGAATCTGGGGCGCCATCGTGCGAGTACGACGAACCCGATTGGGTCAATCGACCTGTTGGACCTACTCCGACTGCACCGTCGGCACTGACCCATTTGCTTGCGCAAGCAGCGATGATCCGAAAGGCGAAACGTAGATGAACGCCACTCCGATTGACACCTATCTTGACGGAGTTCCAGAACCGCATCGGTCCACGTTGATGATCGTGGCTGACCGGATCCGCAAGATCTTGCCGAATTCCCAGGAATGCATCACGTATCAACTTCCTACGTGGAAGGTAGATGGCCACTCACTAGCTGGCATCGGCGCGTGGAAGGCTCACTGCAGCTACTTCCCCATGAGTGGCAGCGTTTTGCCGCTGTTAGCCGATGAGCTGGAAGGCTATTCGATGTCGAAGGGTGCTTTGCGGTTCGATGTCGACAAACCATTGAGTGCGGCACTGATCAAAAGACTCATCGCGGCGCGACGCGCCGAAGTCGCCGCGGGTAAGCGTTAGCTCAGCTACGAGGCACAGAAGATCCATTGCTGACATCGTGCCAAGACGATCTTCATACGTTCAGCGCAACCTCTCTAGAACCTCTAGAAGACGGATGTCACGCAGCGTTACCGCGCGCCGCCATGAGGTCATGCATGCGTCATTCGGGTGAGTCCTCACAAGGTTTCTTCCTCAAATTTTCCTCTCCCAATTTTTGCAGGGATTTTTTGTTCGATATGACGAAAGCTCAACGACTGATTCGCATAATTGCCTGCAATTAAAGGCATTTAGGGATTCCCATCAAATGATCTTCACCAGCGTGGCCTACCTGATATCTAACGCAACGTAATGCACCTCTGACACCCAGTTATCTCGCTCATCCCAACGGCGCACATGCGTCGGCGACGCGCCCCATCACGGTGCGTTGACAGGTAAATCAGCGCCCCACACCCTTCCGTTAACGGTGCAGTCCCATGCATTGCCAGCCTCGAAGGGAAATACCCCATGTTCCTCAAGACACGTCATCCGCTCACTAGGTGGGCCGCGACGCTCGCCAGTGCAGCTGTGGTTGCAGCCGGCTCCATCGCGCTGGCTCCCGCTGCCTCGGCCGCGACGGCTAACTCCATCTTCTGGACCGCACCTACCTTCAACGCGACCTGGGGAACCCTCGTGACCTCCGGCGCCGGGGATGGTCGCTTCACGCTGACTCCTCAGACCTACACCGCCGGTGTTTGGGGCGCGAGCTCAGCTCCCGTCACCTACTCGGCGAATGCGACCGCACAGGCCTATGACGCAAATGGTGTAGCTGTGGACATGTCCACAATCACCTTGCCCACGGCAACCTGTGGTGTCTACGCAGGCAACGACACGACGTTCAAGACGCCGCTGACCGGCCAGATCAACCTGCCGACGTCGCCGTACACGAACTACGTGACTCACTGCGTCCCCGCCAGCTCAGTCGCTGGCTACACGACCAAGTACACGAACGGCAAGGCCTACATCCAAGGCGAGGCAGTTCTCACCACCACGTACTCAGCCGCGACGTCGGTAGATATCCAGACCGTCCTCGGCCAGTACCCCGGAACGCTTGGCTACACCAGCGTGAAGAAGAACGGCGTCGCAGGTACCGCTCCTGCCGCCACGTGTGGAATCTTCGCCTCGGCTGATACCACGTACACCGGTACGGATTACCAGGGCAAGACAGCGCCTATCGGCACCTACAACGCCCACTGTGGCTACGCGGCGAGTACACTGTGGTCAACCAGTTACAACGGCGACATCGTCATCACCGTCAACGGTCTTCCCACGGTGACCACGGTGACCTGCCCCACCTCGGAGTTCACGTACTCCGGTGCTCCGATCGAGCCATGTACCGCGTTAGTAACCGGTGCAGGTCTCAGCTCGAGCGTCACCCCCACCTACTCGAACAACGTTAATGCCGGCCAGGCGACCGCGACGGCCTCGTACGCCGGTAGCTCGGTCTACGCCCCATCCACCGGCTCGGCAAACTTCACGATCGCCAAGCTCTCCACCTCAACGGTCGTTAGCTGTCCGACTTCCGTGGACTACAACGGCTCTGCTCAGACCCCCTGTTCGGTGACGGTATCGGCGACCGACGGCCTCAGCCAGACGTTCAACCTCACAGACGCGGCTGCCTACACGAACAACATCACCCCAGGCACCGCAGGCGCCTCGTACACCTACCCCGGTGACAACAACCATGCGACGTCTACGGGTTCCTCAACCTTCGACATCCATGGCACCTCCATCACGACGGTGACCTGCCCGACGTCAGTTGAGTTCACCGGCTCCGCTCAGACACCATGTACCGTCACGGTGACCGATGGTGGATCGCTGAACCTCACGTTCGACGCCGTCTACACGAACAACACCAACGTCGGTACCGCGACCGCCTCGTACAACTGGCCAGGAGATGCCGGCCATGGCGCATCCTCGGACAGCAAGACCTTTGACATCGCCATCGCAACCTCGAGCGTGACCGTCAACTGTCCCGTCTCGGTCGGCTACACCGGCTCAGCACTCACCCCGTGTACCGCCACCATCACCGGTGCCGGACTCAACTCCACCGTGCCGCTGCAGTCATCTGACTACAGCAACAACACCAACGCCGGTAACGCGTCTGCTTCGTACACCTTCGCGGGCGACGCCAACCACAGCGGTTCCACGGCCACGCCGTTGAACTTCACCATCACCAAGCGAGCAGAGAATGTTACGGCAGCTTCGCCCAGCATCACCTACGGCGGCAGCGTCCCGACTGTTGACTACACAATCGCACCGACCTTCCCCTCCGCCGACCTGATCACCGCTCCGACCTGTGCTGCATATGCATCAGCGGACAGCGTCTTTGCAACTCCACTCAGTGGTGTTCTTGACGCCGGCTCCTACGTGACGCACTGTTCGGGTGGCGTCTTCAGCGACAACATTGCCGCAACCTACGTTGACGGTTCGTTGACGGTGGCGAAGGCAGCATCTACGTCCGTCATCACCTGTTCGCCAACCTCGGTTGTCTACAACCTGGTCGCACAGACTCCATGTTCAGTAACGGTTTCCGGCGCTGGTGGTCTCAACATCATCACGCTGCCGGATTACGCCAACAACACCAACGCTGGCACTGCCACCGCGTCGTACACCTACGCCGGTGACAGCAACCACAATGGTTCGGCGGCCGCACCGGTGAACTTCACCATCACCAAGGCAGACTCGACCACGACAGTCACCTGCTCCCCCACGTCGCTGGTTTACACAGCTGCTGCACAAACGCCATGTTCGGTCAGTGTGACCGCACCGGGCGTGAGCTTGAACCCAACCCCGACGTACTCCAACAACACCAACGTCGGAACGGCGACGGCCTCATACAACTACGCAGGCAACGCCAACATCAACGGTTCGAACGGATCGGCCACCTTCGACATCACCAAGGCAGCTGCCACGGTGACGGCTTCATCGCAAACCATCACAGCTGGGACCACCCCCGCAGCGGTTACGTTCACCACGAACCCAACGCCGATCACCTGGACGACCACGCCAACCTGCGCGGTCTACACCACGACCGACACGACGTTCGCAACGCCACTGACAGGTAACCGCACCGCGGGCACCTACGTGACCCACTGTGCCAACGGTGTATCGGCGAACTACACGCCGACCTACATCAACGGCACAGTCACGGTCAACGCAGCAGCTACCGCGGTAACTGTCACGGCAGCGTCATCGACCATCAC
>CANGPO010000078.1 GCA_947455705.1 Actinomycetota bacterium
CGTGCCCGTGATGGTCGTGAGACCAGCACCCGTCACACTCACTGAACACGGCACCAACGCAGCACCCGTGTACGCAGGACTCGTACACGTAATCGTCGTCACCGTCGGTGCTTGAGCGATCGTCAACGATCCCTTCACATACGAGGAGATCGCAAAGTTCGCCGAGACACCACCCGAACAACGCGTCTCATACGTACCCGCCGGTTGCACACCCGTCAAAGCAACAACACCCAACGGTGCATACACCCCACAGGTAGGAACCGTCGTCCAATCACCAGCCACAGTGGCTGGTGTGGTGGAGAACCCAACCGCTGGGATCGCCGTGTTGTACGTGATGTTCACAATCGGTGCGTTCACCACGACAGATGCCTTAGCGATGGAGAACGCGACCTGAGTCGCGGTTGAACCGTCATGGTTCCCATCACCCGCATAGCTCGCGTTCGCGGTGGCCGTTCCAGCGTTCACATTCGACGCGTACACAACCGTTGCCGTGGTCGACAAGCCACCAGCACCGACAACCGCTGCAGAACATGGAGTCTGAGCAGCCGCGTTATACGTCACCGATGAAGGACATGTGATCGTCGTGGTGGACGACGCCTTCGTGATCGCGAACGACACCTGCGTGGCAGACGAACCATTATGGTTCGCATCACCCGCGTAGGAAGCGTTCACGTTCACCGAGCCCACATTCGTGTGATCAGCCGAGTACGACGGAGTGACCGAGGTTGACAAGCCACCAGCACCCGTCACAGCTGCCGTGCAATTCTCAATCGCCGAACCCATGTACACGTACGACGGTGCACACGTGATGGTGGTTGTTGACGAAGCCTTCGTGATCGTGAACGTCGCCTGGGTAGCAGTCGAGCCCGTATGGTTCGCATCACCCGCGTAGCTGGCATCAGCAGTCGCTGTGCCCGCATTCGTGTTCGCACCATAGGAGACCGGCACCGCGGTCGATAGACCACCAGCACCCGTCACCGCGGCCGAACATGGCGTGAGTGGCGAGCCGGTGAAGGTGACCGAGGACGGACATGCCACAACCGTGGACGACGCCGCTTGGTTCACAGTCAACGTGCCAGGCACAGAGGAGCTCGTCGTGTAGTTCAACGACACACCATCCGAACAGTGCGTCACGTATGAGCCCGCACCAACCACACCCGTCAAAGGCGACGCGAAGTTGGTATCAGCCGACGCGTATACCGCACACACCGGTTTGGTGGTCCAATCACGAGGGACCGTCACAGGTGACGTCGAGTACGTAATCGCGGGAACCGAAGCACCGTAAGTGATCGTCGGTGACGACGCAGTCACCACAACCGCACGTGGGTTGATCGTGAACGTATCCGACGCACTCGAACCGGTGTAGTTAAAATCGCCCCCGTACGAGTACGACGCAGTCACCGTTCCGACGTTGGTATTGGCCGTGTAGAACGGAGTGATATCCGTGTAGTTCAACCCAGCAACACCGGTGACAGTTGCTGAACACAACGTTTGGGCCAGGCCCATATAGGTAGTGGACTTCGGTGAGCACGTCACCGTCGTCGTGGACGGCGCGGGATCAATGACGAACGACGATGAAGCACTCGAACCAGTGTGGTTCGCATCACCGAAATCGGCAGTGTCCAAGGTTGCGGTACCCGCATCCGTGTTGTCTGCATAGACCACGAACGTGGGCGTCTTCGAGAAATCCCCAGCACCCGTTACCACGACTGAACATGGAGTCTGAGCAGTGCCATCGAACGTGACATGAACAGTTGGACATGTGAGCACCGTGGTCGACGACGCCTTATCGATCACGAACGACGACTGGGTAGCGGTCGAACTGTTGTGGTTCGCATCACCGTCATAGGTGGCATCGGCCGTGGCCGTACCTGCGTTGGTGTTCGCACCGTAGATGACAGCCGTTGTCGTGTCAGCCGCAGCCACACGAGTAACCGTTGCGGTACACGGCGTGCTCGCTGATCCGGTGTACGTCTCATGTGCCGTTGGGCACGTGATGGACGTTGTGGAAGCAGCCTTGTCCACCGTCAACGTGCCAGGCACCGACGAGATCGTCGTGTAATTCGATGACACACCATTCGAACAGTGCGTCACATACGAACCAGCACCCACAACACCCGTCAACGCTGACGCGAATGACGCATCAGCAGATGCATACACGCCACAGACCGGTTCAGTTGTCCAATCACCAGCAACCGTCACAGGTGACGTTGTATACGTGATCCCCGGAACCGACGCACCATAGGTGATCGTCGGTGACGATGGAGTCACCACAACCGAGTTCGGATCAATCGAGAATGTATCCGAACCATCCGAACCCGCATGGTTCGCATCACCAGCGAACGTGTACGACGCGGTCACAGTACCGGTGTTCGTATTCGACGAATACGACGGCGTCAAACCAGTCAGGTTCAACCCACCAACACCCGTCACCGACGCGGAACACAACGCCTGAGCGACACCCGAATACGTCGTCGACTTCGGTGAACACGTCACCGTCGTCGTGGACGACGCAGGATCAATGACGAACGAGGACGAACCATCCGACGCGGCATGATTCGCATCCCCACCAAAGTTCGCCTGAGCAGATGCAAAACCAGCATCCGTGTTCGATGCATACGTCACATCAACCGACTGCGACAAACCACCAGCACCCTCAACCAACGCTGAACACGGAGCCTGCGCTCCACCGTCATACGTCACATTCGAAGGACACGTCACCGTCGTCGTGGACGATGCCTGGTCAATTACGAACGAGGCAGAATTAAACGAGGCTGAGTGGTTCTGATCCCCACCGAATGAGGCACCCGCACCAGCCGTACCCGCATCAGTGTTCGACGAATACACAACATCCAACGACTGCGACAAACCACCCACACCCGTAACAGATGCTGAACACGGCGAATGAGTCGAACCATCAAACGTCTCATGAGCTGACGGACACGTCACCGTGGTAGTGGACGACGCCTGATCAATCGTGAACCCAGACGTATCACCAGATGACTGATGATTCATATCACCCAAGTAACTCGCTGAAACAGACACCGAACCAGCGTCCGTGTTCGGTGAATAGCTCACATCAACAGCCTGTGACAAACCACCAGCACCGGTCACCTGGGCCGAACATGGCGCCTGAGCGTTACCGTCATAAGCAACACTCGACGGACACGTGATCTGCACCGTAGATGAAACCTGATCAATCGTGAACCCAGACGTATCACCAGATGACTGATGATTCGGATCACCCGGATAATTCGCCGACACAGATACAGGACCAGCATCGGTATTCGATGAATAGTTCACATCAACAGCCTGTGACAAACCACCAGCACCGGACACCTGAGCTGAACATGGCGCCTGAGCATTACCGTCATAAGCCACATTCAACGGACACGTGATCTGCACCGTGGACGATGCCTGATCAATCGTGAACCCGGACGAATCGGACGACGGCGTATGGTTCGGATCACCCTGGTAGCTCGCAGACGCTGACACGTTGCCCGCATCAGTATTCGGTGAGTACAGGACATCGAGACCCTGCGACAAACCACCAGCACCCGTCACCGACGCTGAACACGGAGCCTGAGCAGACCCGTCATAGGTCACCGACGACACCAAACACGTCACCACCGTGGTGGACGTGGCCTGATCAATCGTGAACCCAGACGCATCATTCGACGGCGTGTGGTTCGGGTCACCCTGGTAGCTCGCTGACGCAGACACTGAACCAGCATCAGTATTCGGCGAGTACTGGACATCGAGACCCTGCGACAAACCACCAGCACCCGTCACCGACGCTGAACACGGAGCCTGAGCAGACCCGTCATAGGTCACCGACGACACCAAACACGTCACCACCGTGGTGGACGTGGCCTGATCAATCGTGAACCCGGACGCATCATTCGACGGCGTATGGTTCGGATCGCCCGCAAAACTCGCGGACGCAGACACTGAGCCAGCATCCGTATTCGGTGAATACAACACATCCACTGGATGTGACAAACCACCAGCACCCGTTACAGACGCTGAACACGGAGTCTGAGCAGACCCGTCATAGGTCACCGACGACGCCGAACACGTCACCGACGTCACCGACGATGCCTGATCAATCGTGAACCCGGACGAATCCGACGACTGTGAATGGTTCGCATCACCGTCATAGCTCGCTGACACCGAAACAGAACCTGCATCCGTGTTCGATGAATACATCGCGTCAACCGACTGAATCAGGCCGCCCGCTCCATACACCGTTGCAGAACACGGCGTCTGAGCCGAACCGTCATAAGCCACATTCGTCGGACACGTCAACACGACTGACGATGATGCCGGATCAATCGTGAATTCAGACGGAGTCGCCGTTGATGACGTGTGGTTGCTGTCACCATCGTAGGAAGCGTCCGCGGTTGCCGTACCCGCATCAGTGTTGTTCACATAGGTAACCGTGGCCGTGGTCACGAGATCACCTGCACCCGTCACCTCAGCCGAACACGGAGTCAGCGCTGAGCCGTCATACGTGACGCTCATCGGACACGTAATCACCGTGGACGACGCAGCCTTATCGATCGTGAACGAGACTTGCGTGGCATCGGAGCCCATATGGTTCGCATCACCCGCATACGTAGCATCAGCTAAACCTGAACCCGTATCACGGTTGTTGTGATAGTCGACAGTGGTTGTCGTATCCAAACCTTGAACACCGGTCACCTTCGCCGAACACGGAGTCTGGAAAGCACCCGTGTAGGTGACCGCACTCGGACACGTCACCACTGTCGTTGAGGCAGCCTTGTAGATCGTCAACGAACCATCCACAACAACTGTCGTCGTGTAATTCGCTGACACACCCGACGAACAATGCGTCACATACGAACCCGCCGAATGAACACCGGTGAGCGGTGAGGCGAACGTCGTATCCGAGGTCGAGTAGACGCTACAGACCGGCTCGGTCGTCCAATCACCAGCAACTGTCGACGGTGAGGTCGTGTACGTAACCGACGGGATCGCATCGCCATAGGTGAGAGATGGTGAATCAGCCGTCACCACAACCGTTGCAGGATCAATCGAGAACGTATCCGAACCCTGCGATGCGGAATGGTTCGCATCACCCACGAACGAGTACGACGCAGTAGACGTACCCACATTCGAGTTCGACGTGTAGGACGGAGTCAAACCAGTCAAGTTCAACCCACCCACACCCGTCACAGCAGCCGAACACAGCGTCTGAGCTGAACCGGAGTAGGTCGTGGTCTTGGGTGAACAGGTCACCGTCGTGGTGGACGATGCCTGGTCAATCACAAACGACGACTGCGAAGCAGACGAACCATCATGGTTCGCATCACCCGCGAACGACGCATTCGCCGTCGCAGAACCCGCATCAGTATTCGCACCATAGGTCACCGACGCCGTCGTCGACAGCCCACCAGCACCCGACACCACAGCAGAACACGGAGTCTGAGCTGAACCCGTATACGTGACATGAGCAGTCGGACACGTGATCACTGTTGATGACGACGCCTTGTTGATCGTGAGCGTTCCATCAACGTAACTCGTAGGCGAGTAAGCGGACGATGATCCACCCGAACAATGCGTCACATACGAACCAGCCGAATGCTGACCCGACAACGGCGACGCAAACGACGAATCAGACTGCGAGTACACCGCACATGACGGCTCCGACGTCCAATCACCAGCAACAGTCGACGGTGACGTCGAGTAACCAACAGACAGGATCGACGCACCATAGGTGATCGACGAATCAGCAGCAGTCACAACAACACTCGTCTTAGGTGCCACATACTGGGTCACCGTCAACGAACCATCCACGTACGACGTCGGGTTGTAGCCAGCAGACGAACCACCCGAACAGTGCGTCACGTACGTGCCAGCCGAATGCTGACCTGACAGCGGTGACGCAAACGTCGTGTCAGAGGTCGAGTACACCGCACACGATGGCTCTACCGTCCAATCGCCAGCAACAGTCGACGGTGAGGTCGAGTACCCAACAGACGGCACAGCGGTATTCGAATCAACCGACGACGGCGAAGAAGCCGTAACCGTGACATTCGTCGAAGCGGACGTAACCACCAGCGAACGGTTCACGAACGGAGTCGGGTTGTAGTTCGTAGACGAACCACCCGAACAGTGAGTCACGTACGTGCCAACTGCCTGCGCACCCGTCAACGGGGTAGCAAAGCCAGTGTCAGACGATGCGTACACCGCACACGACGGCTCAACCGTCCAATCACCAGCAACAGTCGACGGTGAGGTCGTGTAACCAACCGACGGCACAGAAGTCGCCGAGTTCACCGACGACGGCGAAGCAGCCGTCACGGTGACGTTGGCCTTCACCAGAACGTCAACCGCACCGATGGTGCAGCGGCCGTTACCGCCCGTGGCAACACCACGCTGATCAGTACGTGAACACAGTTGGTAATTCCAAGCTGACGCCACTCCATTACTGGCCGGCACGGTTACTGACGTGCTGCCTGGGATCGCAGCAACTGCTGGGCTCATCGCGGACGGCAACACCGTCCACGTCGGCCCACCGTTATCAGCCAGCGCCGCAAGGGATGCACCGATGGTCGTTGATGAGTTCACACTCGTTGACTCGGCGGAGAAACCGAATGAGTTGTCATCAGAAATGTTGTAACCAAGATCAACAGGGATGACGGCACCATAAGTTGGGTCCGAGTTGGCCTCTTTCGTCTTTGTCGCTGGAACACTAGGCTGATTACCGGGGTTGGCGAAGACAGATCCACCAACGAAAGCGTCTGCTGTGCACACCGTCGGATGGGGCCCGTAGGTAAGGTCATCACAGACGTCGATAACCCCGTAATCTGAACTGTTACCAACGAACGTCGAGCCCAGAATCGTGAGCGTTCCGTAGCCGCCATACTCGCCATGATCGATTGCGCCACCGTCACCTTGCGTCGAGGTCGAGTTATTAGCGAAGGTGGAATTGATGACGGTCAGATTTCCGTACTTGTGGGTCTGACTTGGACCATAGTAGGCAGGTCCGGAGCCACCGTCGACATTCGCGTCAGCTGAATCAATGGCACCACCAAACGACGCGGCGTTGTTCTTGAACGTTGAATTCTCAACCCGCAGATTCGTGTACGCGGATGACGAGGTACCGCCCTGGGCGTAAATTGCGCCGCCGTATACAGCGATTCCATTCTGGAAGGTGAGATTGCGAATCGTTGCACTCACACCACCGTCAACCCACATCATGTTTTGACGGAAGTTGCCTGTCACCAGGGCCGTGGAGCCACCATCAATTGCCAGGCCGGCAGACGTCGGTCCGTTGATCGTCATGTTCCGACTCACATGCAATGTCGTGAGCGGAGTGATCGTCGAACACGACACATCGAACGAGATCGTTCCACCTGTGGCCACCTGCGCGAGCCCATCACGCAATGAGCCAGTGCCCGAATCAAGACAGTTCGTCACCGTGTACGCAACCGGCCCCACAACCAACGAGCCATCGACGTACGAGGTTGGGTTGTAGCCAGCGGACGAACCACCCGAGCAATGGGTCACGTACGTGCCCTGCGCTTGCGTGCCCGTTAACGGGGTAGCAAACGTCGTATCCGACGAGGCGTACACCGCACACGTCGGTTCGCTCGTCCAGTCGGACGCAGACGTCGACGGTGAGGTCGTGTAGGTAATCGTCGGAACGGCAGTCGTCGAGCTGATGTTGGATGGCGAAGCAGCCGTCACCGTCGTTGCGGTCTTGTTGATCGTCAACGACCCGTCGACCCGCGAACCAACGTAAACCTTCGTGGAGTCACCACCCGTACAGTGCGTCACGTACGTGCCGGCTGCAACATTCGAACCCGTCAGTGCGGTCGCAAAGGTAGTGTCCGATGAGGCATAGATGCCACAGGAAGGCTGCGTCGTCCAGTCACCAGTGACCGTCGTTGGCGTGGTTGACGAGACTGTGTACGTAATGGACGGAACAGCCGTTCCGTACGTGATCGCCGATGGTGACGAGGCCGTGATCGTGACCTTTTGACGGTAGTTTACCGATGCATAATTGGCAGTATTGGTGTCAGCATCCGCAACGCCCAAGAAGTTACCGCCCGCGTAGATCACACCGGCGGGCGCACTATTCACGTCAGGATCTGAGGCCAGCGCGTACGTCGTGTTGGTGGTTCCTGCGTTGGGATCCCATGGCAGCAGAGTCGTACTGGCTAGACTTTTGATGCTCCAGGCCGCCAAGTGATTACGCGTGCCAGTTGTGGCGGAGCCGTAGGTGGTGGTGCTGACCTTGAACGTGCCACCCACGGCGGTGAAGTCACCACCTGCGTACAGATTGGTGCCGGAAATCGTCAATGCCCTGACCGGCTTTGACGAGCCGTTAATGTTCGGCTGCCACGAGGTCCGCATGCCACCAGCGGCACTAAGACTGGTGGGAAGCAGATAGTCAGCAAGGCCGTTGTTCGGGGAATTCGAGCTACTCCCTGATGCTCTAATCGAGGCAAAGGTACCGCCGATGAATAGATCGGGCGGGGAAGCCGCGAGAGCGTACACCGAGCCCACCGTTGTACCCGTCGCAGTCGTATACGCCTTGGGGTACCAACCCGTCACCAGGGTGTCATCACTGGTCTGGAACGCAGCGAGCCCACCCGTAGTCAAAGAACCACTCAACGTGTTGTTTACTCCGACACTGGTGAGCTGTCCACCGATGATCAGGTAATCGCTGGTCAACGTCATGCAAAAGACGGTGCCTTGCACACCGTAGGTGAACCCGGTGGCTAGGCTCATATCCGAGGTGTTCCACGACGCGAGACGGTTCTTGGCCTGACCACCGGTTGGGGATCCAGACGCGGCAGTGAACGTACCGCCGGCGTAGAGGCGCGAGCTGTTCACAGCCAGCGCATTCACCTGGCCTGAGAACAAATCCGCATTCCACGAGTCAACCGTGCCATCGGTGCCAATCTTGACAACGCGGGAGTGGGCCGCGCCACCGACGGTGGTGAACGCACCACCGGCATACACGGTAGAACCGTTGATGGCCAGCGCCTGCACGGTGCCGTTCGCATTCGGATTCCAATCAGCAAGCTCACCCGCGGACGTCAGCGCGAGCAGACGATTCCGCGTCGTGTACGGACCAACCGAGCCCACCGTTCCACCGACGTAGACGCTTGAATCTGAGGCCACAATGGCGCTCATCTGGGTGTTACTCGCGTTTGGATCCCAGGACGCTAGCGTGCCATCGGTACCAATCGCCGCCAGACGATTACGCGCCGTCCCACCGATCGAGGTGAACACACCACCCGCGTACACCGTTGACCCGGACACAGCCAACGCGTCCACAGGGCCACTCGCGTTTGGATCCCACGTCGTGTCCAGCGTGCCATTGGTACCAATCGCCGCCACATAGTTGCGCGCCGTCCCACCGATGTTCGTGAACTGACCACCCACGAACACCGTTGACCCGGACACAGCAAACGCGTACACGAAGCCATTCGCGTTTGGATTCCAGGACGACAGCGTGCCATCCGTACCAATCGCCGCCACATAGTTGCGCGCCGTCCCACCGATCGTCGTGAACTGACCACCCGCGTACACCGTTGACCCGGACACAGCCAACGAGAGCACAACGCCATTCGCGTTCGGATCCCAGGACGACAGCGTGCCATCCGTACCAATCGCCGCCACATAGTTGCGCGCCGTCCCACCGATCGTCGTGAAACTCCCACCTACGTACACCGTTGACCGGGACACAGCCAACGCGTACACAATGCCATTCCCGCTCGGATTCCACGACGAGTCCACGCTGCCGTTCGCGTTGATGTGGGCGAGATAGGCGCGCGCCACACTGCCAACGGTCGTGAAGTTTCCGCCGATGTAGTAACCACCCGATCCGTCTGAGGCTGCCGCATTGATATTTCCATTTACCTTGGGGAACGTACGATCGACATCGAGGCTTGAGACGGACGCAGGCGTCAATCGCGCACCAGAACCCGCATAGGGCTGCCACGAGGTGAACGCACCACCCAGGTAGGTGACGCTGTTTGATGAGTCGCGCACGATCGCATTAACCGACCCGTTAGGACCGTTGTAGATCTGCCGAGTACCAACGGTGATCGACTGTGCGGTGCCCGTCAACGGATCGGTCGCACTCGCCGTCAACGTACACGTACCAACCGCCACGAACGTGACCACGCCACTGGCGACCGTGCACACAGCCGAGGTCGACGACGCCACCGACGCGGTGCCCGTGAACCCACCGGAGAACGTCGGCGTGAACGTTGAGCCCACAATCCCGTTCACCGCAGGGATGTTCGAGATCGTCACGGTCCCGGCCGGCGGAGTTGCAGATGCGGGAGCTGCAACCGCGCTGAGACCTACTACGCTCATCGCGAAGGCCACTACAGCGGCGACACCCCGAGGGATGCGGCGAGTGAGCCCAGCGCGGTGCGTTGGATCGATACGGTCGAACGTCAACATGATGTCTCCACATGTTCGTGATGGTTCTCGAGGCTGATCGTGTGATCGGTGGTTCAGACGTGCAGTTCGCGCAAGTGACAGGAGTCACCGAGTACACAAGGTGGCGGTGATCCGGCTAGAGCACAAGGGAGGTGTTGTCGCCGTGTTCGGTTTTCCCCCACGGACCTCTTTGCAGCCTCGACGGGCTCATCCCTAGCGCAGTAATACCTCTCCGCAACCTCACGGCGGTGATGTCATCGGTTGGTCGGCCACTGCCACCCAGCCGAGCAACATAACGACGATCCCGCCGTCAACGACGAGTCATGGGTAGGCAATATTGGGTGTGTGGTGCCCGAAATGGTCGAGTGGCTGGCGAGCTCGGACGGTCGCGCCGTTTTGGAGTTTGTGACCGTCGTCGACGACGACGCCCACCTACGTGCCTCACGTGGCGATGCGTCTGCTGTAGACGCTTTGAAGCTCGCAAACGCCATCGCAAAGCACTTCCCCGATCTTGACCGTGGCCTCGCCGCTGCAGCTCTCACCCAGGTGCAGTTGCGACGTAAGGCAGCCGGCCGCCTCGGCCCACATGCCAGTGAGTTGCTCTACACCCGTGACGGACTTGAGCAGGCATCGCGTCTGGTGGTGGCTCAACTTCGGGCCGGGAGATATCGCGATGCCGGCGTCGAATCGGTAGCCGATCTTGGTTGCGGGATCGGTCTTGATTCGATCGCCTTTTCCCTTGCGGGCATTGCGGTTACCGCAATTGAACGCGATCCCACGGTGGCTGCGATCGCGCGAGCCAACGCCGCCGCTGTTGGGGTATCTGACCGGCTCACCGTCGTCGAAGCCGACGTCACCGATCCTGACACCCTGGCCTTGCTACTGAGCCGAGTTGACGCCATTTTCCTTGATCCGGCTCGGCGCGATACCGCGAGCCAAACTGGTGGCCGAAGTCAGCGCACCCTCGATCCGCAAGCGTGGTCTCCGCCCTGGTCCTGGGCTGCGGCACTCGCCGAACGATCACCGCGAATGGCGGCGAAAGTTGCCCCCGGTATCCCCCACGAACTCACCCCTGATGGTGGTTGCACCACCTGGACATCGGTTGATGGTGATCTCGTGGAAGCCGAAGTTGCGTGGCCGGCTCTTAACACCGCAGGGGTTCGACGTCGCGCCGTGGTTATTCGTCGCGACGTGGCGCATGAGCTCTCGTCGGCGATTTCCCTTGAGGCTGAGCCACGTGCGTCCATCGGCACAATCGGTAACTGGATCATGGAGCCCGATGATGCCGTGATCCGCGCCGGGTTGATCGCCGCCCTCGCGGAGCGAATCGATGCACGCTTTATCGATCCGCAGGTCGCCTACCTCACCAGCGATGACGAGCCGCCGCCATCGCCATTCATGGCAGCATTCCGAGTCGACGAGGCACTCCCCTATTCACTGGACTCACTTCGACGTGCGCTCACTGCGCGCGGCGTCGGCCAGGTCGTGGTCAAGAAGCGGGCCATCACTATCGATCCCGACGACGTGCGTAAGAGACTGAAACTGCCTAAGGCAGAAGGGAAAGCGACCGTCGTGATCACGCGGATCGGTACCGATCCGTGGGCGTACATCTGTGCGCCGCGCGCTAGAGCAATTCCTGACGAGTGATCTGCGCGATCTCGGTAATCGCAGCCGGACCAAGGCCGCAGCAGCCACCAATCAACGTTGCGCCCTCGTCAACCCATTGGGCCGCCGCCGTTCGGGCAAGAAGATCAGTTCCTTCACCGAGCCACACCGACGCATCCCCATCCCAGACGCGGCCAGCATTCGGATAGACGACGATGGGCAGCTCCGGAGCGACCGAGCGGATCCGATGAATGAGTCCCGAGATGAATTCTGGCTTCGTGCAGTTGATGCCGATCGCACCAAAAAGTGCCGCCACCAATTCGGCCGCCGCTTCAATCGGTTGACCCGCGCACGTACGCGAATCCGATTCACATGAGAACGACATCCACGCTGGCACGTCCACATCAGCCAGCACATCTACGAGAGCGAGTGCCTCGTCAAGATCAGGGATCGTCTCGATTGCAAGCACATCCGGTGAGGCCGCAACGAGCACTGCGGTACGTTCGCGATGGAAGTCGACGAGGAAGTCATGGGATGTGCCGTAACGCCCC
>CANGPO010000079.1 GCA_947455705.1 Actinomycetota bacterium
AGGCACTCGCTGAAACTACCGGGTCATCAACGTAACCACGTCCAAGCATCGGTCCGCGAACCACGATGCGGCCGGTTCCAGTTTCGTCGGTGTCACGCAGTTCAACGGTTGCCCCCGATAGTGGTTCACCGTTGTAAAACAGTCCACCTGAGGTTTCTGTCATTCCATAGGTGGAGAACCATCGCACATAGGCCGCATCGAGCCGTTTAGCCATTGATGGTGCAAGCCGGGCGCCGCCGATCAATACGGCATCAAATCCCTGGAGTGCAGACAATGCGTCGTGATCGTCCAAGATCCGAACCAGTTGCGTCGGCACCAGTGAGCAATATGCCGGCAGCGAGGGGTCAAGGGTCCACGCCTTGCGAGCGAATTCACTGGGGTCAAAGCTGGCAGCGCCACCGATGGACGACAAGACGACTGGCTCGGTGTGTGCGACGAGTGATCTCACCAACACTTGCACGCCAGCCACGGATGTGACTGGAACGGCAAGGAGCCAACTACCGGGACCACCCATCAATTCGTGCGCGGCATGGGCACTTGCCAGAAGGGATGCGGCGGGTAACAGGACGCCCCGAGGTTGGCCCAACGAGCCGCTCGTCGATACGACCAGCGCGATATCTGCGTCAACCCGGTTATTGGACGCTCCAGCATCGCCGAGGACCGCATCGCGAATTCTTCGTGCGTATTCGTCGTCACCCGCGGGCGCCAGGGCCAGTGCTGGGCCTACTCCGGCGATGGCATCGGCCAATGAGCCCAACAGCGTTGCCGCTCCGGCTGGACCAGGGGCGATCGAAAGCAGTTCGACCGGCCGCGGTGGGCCGTCGGACTGATCCTCGCGATGCTCGTTCACACGTCTCACCATAGGCTGGGGACGCACGTTCCACACGATGGCACTACGTGGAATCGTGCAACGGTGCCTTGTGTGCAAACCAGCAACGGATAAGGACGACGATGGACTCGCGGACCCGCTACGAACTGCCCCCGGTGATTGCACCGGATTCACCGGCTATGAACGATCCGGCTCATTCGAGTATTGCCCCGGGTGCCCAATGGGTTCAGCAGGGAGAGTTCGGGGATATCCGTTACGAGGTTTCGACCGGTGATGACGCAGGTATCGCGAAGATCACCATCAATCGTCCCGAGGTCCGAAATGCCTTCCGTCCTCAAACCCTGTTTGAACTGCAGACCGCCTTCAATCTTGCTCGCGACGACGATCAGGTCGGCGTCATCATCCTGACCGGTCAGGGCGATGCAGCATTTTGTAGTGGTGGCGATCAGCGCATCCGTGGTGCCGATGGATACATCGGTGACGATGAGATGGCCCGGCGTGGAATCGGCCGACTCAATGTCTTAGATCTGCAAGTTCAGATTCGACGCACTCCGAAGCCTGTCGTTGCCATGGTTGCTGGTTACGCGATCGGTGGTGGACATGTTCTGCACATCGTGTGTGACCTCACGATTGCTGCGGACAATGCGCGCTTTGGTCAGACCGGGCCCAAGGTCGGATCATTTGACGGTGGGTACGGTTCGGGGCTCCTGGCTCGTCAGATTGGCCAGAAGCGCGCCCGTGAGATCTGGTTCCTGTGCCGTCAATACGGTGCCGAGCAGGCACTGGACTGGGGTTTGGTGAATGCGGTTGTCCCCCTTGAGGACCTCGAGCGTGAGACTGTGCAGTGGGCACGCGAGATGCTTGCCGAATCGCCACTGGCCCTGCGGATGCTCAAGGCGTCACTCAATGCCGCCGACGATGGTCTGGCTGGAATCCAGCAGTTGGCAGGCGATGCGACTCTGCTGTTCTACATGACCGAAGAGGCGCAAGAGGGTCGCGATGCATACAAGGAAAAGCGTCGGCCGGAGTTTGAAAAGTTCCCGAAGCGCCCGTAACGATCTGTTGCTATGTCCAACTCCTTTCATGTTGATGAAGCGGTCCCTTTTGTGGTGCCGCTGACGCGACGATTTCGAGGGGTGACCGAACGCGAGGGAATGCTGCTTCGGGTTGGTCGTAACTGGGGTGAGTGGGCACCTTTTCCGGAGTATGACGACGAGGTGGCGGCCCGGTGGTTGCGGGGAGCGTTAGAAGCGGCCGCGGGGGATTGGCCGCTGCCTGTTCGTGATGACGTGGAGGTCAACGCGATCATTCCGGCGCTTGCCCCAACTCAAGCAGCCGCACTGGCGGCCGACGCGGTTCTCCGTGATGGGTGTCGGGTCGTCAAGGTGAAGGTTGCTGAAAAGGGGCAGGAATTCGCAGATGACGTTGCGCGCGTTGCTGCGGTTCGCGCGGCCTTAGATGATGCGGGTGCGGAGTCGGCGCGGATTCGCATTGACGTCAACGGCGCATGGTCGGTCGCACAAGCTGTCGAGAGAATTGAGATTATTAATGATCTCGCCGATGGACTTGAGTACGTAGAGCAACCCTGTGGAACCTTGGCCGACATGGCACAGGTGAGGTCACAAACCTCGGTATGGCTAGCCGTCGACGAGGGTCTTCGATTGGCTGGAGTTGTCGACGACGCGCTGGTGCAACTGGTCTGTGATGCTGCCGATGTACTGATCCTCAAGGCAATCCCGCTGGGCGGAGTGCTTCCATGCTTGGAGATCGCGCAGCGCATCGGTTTACCCGTCACGGTCAGTGGCTCTATGGACACCTCGATCGGGTTGGCCAGCGCTTTGGCGTTGGCCACTGCACTTGCAGACGGACCACTGGCTTGTGGCCTAGGGACTGGCCGGTTGCTTGCAGCCGATCTGACGCAGGAGACGTTGACCCCTCAACAGGGCAGACTGTCCTACATGCGGCTTTCTCCAGATCCTTCGTCCTTGGCCGACGCACGAGTGGCGCTGGCACCGGATCGAGTGACGTGGTGGAACGATCGGCTTATGCGCGTCCGCAATCTGCTTGAGGAGTCGGTGTCATCGTGATGAACCCATCAACGGCGATGGCCCGCGTCATCGTCGATGAACTCGTCGCCGCGGGTGTTACTGAGATCGTGTTGGCGCCGGGAAGCCGCAGTGCGGCTTTGGCCCTTGCGATCGCCGCTGCGGATGCACGATCGGAACTGCGCCTGCATGTTCGCGTCGACGAGAGGAGCGCTGCATTCCTTGCGCTTGGCTTGGCGAAGGTGTCTGGTGATCCTGTTGCGGTGGTGACGACCAGCGGAACAGCTGTTGCCAATCTGGCGCCCGCAATGGTCGAGGCCAGCTACTCCGGTGTCCCCGTTATCGCAGTGACGGCTGACCGTCCGCCAGAGTTGCGCGATACGGGCGCGAGCCAAACCATCGATCAGTCGCGCTTCTTCGACGGTATTGCGCGATGGTCGCATGATCTAGGTGTTGCTGAACCGCGTGAGGGCCAGGTTCGTTATTGGCGATCGGTTGTTGCTCGTGCCGTTGCGGTAAGCACTGAGGCTGCGAACTCTGGGCCTGTTCATCTCAACGTCCCATTCCGAGATCCGTTGGTACCCAACGGAGATGACGACTGGATCGAGCCGCTGGGGCTGGCAGCACCGGGCTCTGATCCCAATGAGCGGTTGCCGATCGCGGCCGATGCGCGGCTGGGAATGGCAGCGGCTCAACCGTTGGACGAGATCCTTGCCCTGCTTGCCGGCCCCGATGCCGATAGGTCGCGGATCGTGCCCGCGCGCGGTGTTGTGGTGGTCGGGGATGTTGCCGATATCGAGGCCAGTGATTCAGCCATCGCTCTTGCAGAGGCGTGCGGTTGGCCCTTAGTGAGTGAGCCCAGCGGTAACGCACGTAGTGGTGATACTGCCGTTGCACATGGGCCGATCCTGCTCGCTGACCCGCGCTTCGCTGAAGAACATCAGCCGGACATCGTCATCTGTGTTGGTGCACCGGGCTTATCACGTTCAGTTCTTAAAATGATTCGTGAAGCGCCACTCGTTCTCGTGGCTGATGGCCGCGATGCAGTGAGAAGGCCCGATCCCACCCGCAATGCAACGGTATTCGTGTCCGTCGTACCTGAGCCTCCGATGGAGTACGACGAATACGACGACACCTGGCTCGACGGCTGGTTGGCAGCAGATCTTCGTGCGGCCGCAGTTATCTCCAAGCATCTTGATAACGCCCCGGGTCTGACCGGTCCCGATGTCGCCAGAACGCTGTGGGATGTGCTCGACTCCACTGCACTATTGCTCGTTGGCGCGTCATGGCCGGTGCGCTACGTCGAGTCATTCGCTCGAATCCGCGATAACGCCGAATCCCCTGCGGTCATTGGGAATCGGGGCACCTCCGGAATTGACGGACTTATCTCGACCGCGTGGGGCGCGGCAATCGCTCATCAAACGCCCCGTCAGACAGTTCACGTTGACGAGACGGGTGAGGCAGATGTCGTCACGGTTACCGGTGGAGTCGCGTACGCGCTCGTTGGTGATCTGACATTCCTACATGATCACAATGGACTTGTTGTCGGTGACGATGAACCGCGCCCGGATCTGGTTATCGTTGTGATCGATAACGATGGTGGCGGCATCTTCTCCCAATTGGAGCAAGCGGGCAGCGAACATTTCGAGCGTGTGTTTGGCACACCGCTCGGACTCGACTTAGCCACCGTCGCTAAGGCAGCTGTTGTTGACGGTGTTGCCGTCGTCACGGATGTCACCGAACTTGTTGCCGCACTTGATGATGCGGCGATTGCTGGAAGTATTCGGGTGATTGTCGCAAAGGTCGGCGACCGTGACTCTGAGTCGGCGTTGCTGCGGGCGATTAACACCGATGTGGCCCGCGCGATAAGTTCGGACGCCTAACTCAACGGATTAATCTCCGAGAACGCAACGTCGATGTGCCTTTCGGCTGCAGGCAGTTACGAGGATGCCAATGCATCGCGCATGGGCACAAGCTTGGCTGCGGACTCGGCAAGTTCGGCGTCAGCTGTAGACCCCGAAACCAAGCCACACCCTGCGAAAAGCCTTAGCTGGTGGTCGTTTTCGATCTTGGCGCAGCGTAGTGCGATACCGAATTCGCCGTCACCTCGGGCATCCATCCAGCCGACGGGGCCGGCATATCGTCCACGGTCCATGCCTTCGAGCTCGCGAATGATCCCCAGCGCGCGCTCAGTTGGGGTTCCGCATACGGCCGCTGTTGGATGAAGTGACGCCGCGAGGCCAAGGACAGCGGCACCATCTGCGAGAACTCCGGTGACGTCTGTAGCCAGGTGTTGCACATTTGCTAGCCGCAGAAGTCGTGGTGTGGCCGGTACGTCGAGATCAGTGCAGTGGGCCGACAATGCGTGCGCCACCGACTGCACTGCATATGCATGTTCAGCGTGGTCCTTTGCTGAATCCAGCAGGGATTCGGCAAGTGATGCATCGGAGGTTGCATCGGAACTTCGACGCACAGTGCCTGCAAGCACTCTCGAGGTCACCGAATCTCCGTTACGCCTAACCAACATCTCAGGGGTAGCGCCGATGAGTCCGTCGACGGAGAACGTCCAACAGGACGGGTAACGCGCCGCCAATGCCCCGAGGACGTAGCGAGGATCGATGATGCTCGCGCTGTTGGCGACGACATCGCGAGCGAGTACCACCTTGTCGAGCTCGCCGGCATCGATACGACGCACTGCTTCGGTAACGGCCTCTTGCCATCCCCCGATGGGCAGCGAGCCACTCCCGTACGTGATGTCCTGTGGAGCATCAGGAACTGCCGTTGGTTGGCGCAGCCCGGTAAGTGTGTCGTCGATGACTCGACGAACGTCGCGAGGAGTCGTTGCGGTAACGGTCATCCATGTGACGCCGTTGCGACGACCGATGATGACGGCCGGAACGATGACAACCGACGAGCCTGGGTTCGGGTCGAAGGCGAAACTTGCGAACGCGATTGGCCCTGAACCGGGAAGTCGAACATCGTCTTCGACGTCCGCGTCGTTGAGCCAGTCAACCCACCAGCGCTGAGCCCGGGAGAAACGTTCGCGGCCAGAAACCTCGCACCGAGCAGCTTCTCCCCAGCCAATCAGGCCCGTTTCGGCTCCCGGTGCGTCGTGAACCCAGGTGGAAGCGGGGGTAGCCCGTGGCAGCATTGATAGCAACGGCTTTGCGGCAATGTCGTCTGGTAGAGCAATCGTTCGCACAACGACCGGGCGTCCCGGAACTAGGTGTGCGGCGGTGGTCACGCATTTAGGTTATGCGCATCCACCGAAGTCGGCAGCCTGACGTGCCAGAACGTGGCCTAGATCTCGATTACTGCGTCAGGCCGCCTGCCTGCTTCGATGGTGTGAACGTTCGCGATAAGACTGACTTAACTCACGGTCGCACTTGTAACTCTGGTCGCGAGCAAGGTTCCCGTGAGTGTTAATCCGGTGGTGCTAGTCGACGCGCAGATCACTTGAACTGTTGCTGTGGCGTTTGGCGCCACGGTAATCAGGGCTGGCGGCATCCACACCACGTCGTCGCGCAGATTGGTTTCTGGCTCTTTGACCGACGGCCATGACGGTGTCATGCGAGTTGCGCCCGTTCCCGGTGAAAGTGTGCAGTTCAATGTCGACAAGGTTGCCGACGTTGTTCCGCCAGTTATGTAAACGCTGCTGAGGACGACGTACGTGCCGGTGGGCAGGGTCAGTTGAGCAAGTTGATGGCTATCACTGGCGGTGTAGACGGTGGGTACACCTGTGTTCATCAATGCCGGGCCCGTTCCATCTGCACCAGCGGCACCTTGCGGACCGGTGGCACCTTGCGGCCCGACATCACCGCGCGGGCCTTGCGGACCGACATCACCCGGAAATCCCTGGGGTCCGGTAAGTCCCTGCGGTCCTTCGTCACCCTGCGGACCGTCGGGCCCCGCGATGCCCTGAACACCCGGTAGGCCCTGTGCTCCCGGTACTCCAGGTAATCCAGGAGCACCCTGTTCACCGGTGAGCCCTTGATCGCCAGTTAATCCAGGAATTCCTTGTGCGCCCGGGATCCCTTGGGTCCCGCGGTCTCCGGGGATTCCTTGCTGCCCGTCGACACCCGGCGCACCACGTTGTCCGTCGATCCCGTTCAGGCCGTCGAAGCCATCGCGTCCATCGCGTCCGTCTATACCTGGCAGCCCCTGACTGCCCGCCGGGCCCTGTGCGCCAGGTTGGCCATCCACTCCGTCGGATCCATTCAGACCGTCCCGACCGTTGAGGCCATCTCGACCGTTGAGCCCATCGCTGCCGTTGGCTCCGTCTTTGCCGTCGTTTCCAGCCCGCCCGTCCTTACCGTTAACTCCGGGCGTCCCGGGTAGTCCACGGGTCCCCACAAGAGCTGTTCGGGTGTAGCCGCTCGGGCAGGTGGTTCCCTTCGGGGCGATCATTCCCGAACCAGGTTTGATGCACACCGCCAGTGGCGAGGGGGTTGCGGCGTTGGCGAGCGCAACTCCGGACACAATCAGGGCTCCTGCGGTGAGGAATATGCCCAAGCTCCGTGCCGTGCGCACTGCGCGGTGGCTCTGAGCTGAGCCATGTGTCGACCCGCGACGATGCGTAGGAGCGACGTGGTGCCGCCCGAACGTCGCTGTGCGATCGACGGGTACGTGTGGATCGGATGAAGATTCGTGAACAAACATGGTCATAGCGTGCAAAATCACCCTAAAACAATGCATCTCGACACGGGTCAATCACTCCGTTGGCCGTCACCCACACGGCGGCGGATGCGCCATGGGCCATCGTCAGGACCTTGTGGACGGCACGGATCCAGCGGCGCTGATCTGGGCCCGATTGATAGGGCGCGGACTTTTCGTATCACCGGATGAAACCGGTACGCTAGGGGATGTGTCTCGTGAAGGAATTCACAAGCGCGCACGCAGTGCAACGTTGGTGGTTGTGCCCTGCACCATGAGGGCGGGTAACAGTCCCATAACGGGCACTAATAGGATCTCTAGGGATCATTGCTAAGGAGGCACGCCGTCGTGGGCGAGGTATACCTGCCAATTCTTGTTCTTGGCATTCTCGGCGCAGCCTTTGCCATCTTTAGTGTTGCCGCCCCGTCGATCATCGGGCCACGTCGCTACAACCGTGCGCGTCTGGATGCGTATGAATGTGGCATTGATCCGACGCCGCAGCCAATTGGTGGCGGGCGTTTTCCCATCAAGTACTACCTCACCGCGATGTTGTTCATCGTGTTCGATATTGAAATTGTTTTCCTCTACCCGTTCGCTGTTGCGTTCGATCAGCTGCGCCTGTTCGGTTTGATCGAGATGGCAGTTTTCATCGTCACGGTCTTGGCGGTCTACGCCTACGTGTGGCGCAGGGGTGGGCTCGAGTGGGACTAACACATATCCGCGTAGTCGTTCGTCAACCAGTGGAGTTGTAGGTATGGGACTCGAAGAGGGACTTCCCTCCGGACTACTGCTCACGACGGTTGAGAAATTGGCCGGGTACGCCCGCTCAAACTCCATGTGGCCAGCCACTTTTGGCCTTGCCTGCTGCTCGATTGAAATGATGTCTACCGGTGCAGGTCGTTATGACCTAGCCCGGTTCGGCATGGAGGTCTTCCGTGCCTCGCCGCGTCAGGCCGATCTCATGATCGTGGCTGGTCGTGTCAGCCAGAAGATGGCTCCGGTGGTGCGTCAGATTTACGATCAGATGCCCGAGCCAAAGTGGGTTCTTGCCATGGGTGTCTGTGCCTCCAGCGGCGGTATGTTCAACAACTACGCGATCGTTCAGGGCGTTGACCACATAGTTCCGGTCGACATGTACCTGCCCGGCTGCCCGCCACGTCCCGAGATGCTTCTCGATGCGATTTTGAAGATTCATGAGAAGGCGCAAAACAAGAAGCTGGGCGTCAATCGCGAACGTGAGATCGACGAGCTCGAGCAGATTGCCCTTGCTGCAACCCCGACCTCCGACATGAAGGGACTCTTGCGGTGAGCGAAATCCCGCAGACCTCCGTGGAGGTTGTCCCGGTCGACACGCCAACCCTTCCCGTTGTTGATGTGCGCAAGGGGATGTTCGGTGGTGGCCAGTCTGGCGATACGTCTGGATATGGCGGCGTCGTTCGTCGCGTCGAGTTTCCGGCCCCAGCGCAGCGGCCCTTTGGTGGTTACTTTGATGAGATCGCTGATGAGCTCAACGCAGCCCTGGCCGATGACGGTTTGAGTCTCGACGCCGCTGTTGAAGCGGTTGTTGTTCAGGCTGACGAGATCACGTTCCACGTGCGGGCTGAACACCTGCTGGCATTCGTGACCCGGCTACGCGATGAGCCGTCACTTCGCTTTGAGATTTGTACAGGTGTGAGTGGCGTTCACTACCCGCACATGACTGGACGTGAGTTCCACGCGGTCTGGCATTTCCTGTCGATCACACATAACCGTCGTATCCGCGTGGAGGTTTCAGCCCCCGCCGATCACCCACACGTTCCAAGCATCGTGAGCATCTACCCGGCTGACGACTGGCACGAGCGCGAGGCGTTCGACATGTTCGGCATCGTCTTCGATGGTCATCCAGGTTTGACCCGCATCCTCATGCCAGATGACTGGGTCGGCTTCCCACAGCGCAAGGACTATCCACTTGGCGGGATCCCCGTTGAGTACAAGGGTGCGACGATTCCGCCGCCGGATCAGCGGAGGTCATACTCCTAATGGCAGATGTCACGTACGAAGAGCCCTACGGCGATGTTCTCGGTGAGGACTCAGCCGGCGAGGATCTCTACTCGGGTGCGTACGACACCACCGAGGGACGCGTTTACACCGTCACCGGTGCGGACTGGGATTCGATTCTTGCGCCGCCAGAAGGTGAGAAGGAGCGCGTCGTCGTCAACATGGGTCCGCAGCACCCATCGACGCACGGAGTTCTGCGTCTCATCCTTGAGCTCGAGGGTGAAACGGTCACCGAAGCCCGCTGTGGCATCGGGTATCTGCACACGGGTATCGAAAAGAATCTTGAGTACCGCACGTGGACGCAGGCTGTCGCCTACGTGACCCGGATGGATTACCTCGCGCCCATCGCAAATGAGGCGGGTTACGTTCTGGCAGTTGAGAAGTTGCTCGGCATCGTTGACGATGTACCCGAGCGAGCTCAACTCGTACGCATCATTACGTTGGAGCTCAACCGAATCCAGTCGCACCTCGTGTGTCTGGCTACAGGTGGTTTCGAGATGGGTGCACTCACCGCGATGACGAACGGCTTCCGTGATCGGGAACTGGTTCTAGATCTCCTTGAGATGATCACTGGTCTTCGCATGAACCACGCGTTCATCCGTCCCGGTGGAGTAGCGCAAGACATTCCCGAGGGTGGTGTCGCCAAGATCCGCGAGGTGATGCGCAAGCTACCCAATCAGCTTGATGGCGTGCCGCAGCTTTTGGTCGACAACGGTATCTGGAAAGACCGTACCTCCGGAGTTGGATACCTTGACCTTGCTGGCTGTATGGCACTGGGTGTTACCGGACCGGTCCTTCGTGCCGCCGGACTTCCCTACGACGTTCGTAAGGCACAGCCCTACTTCGGATACGAAAAGTTCGACTTCGATGTTCCGACGGTTGATACCTGCGATGTCTACGGACGATTCCTCGTTCGCCTTGAAGAGATGAACCAGTCGATTCGGATCGTCGAGCAGGCCCTCGACATGCTTGAGCCCGGGCCGGTCATGGTCGCTGACAAGAAGATCGCCTGGCCCGCATCGCTATCCATCGGTGGCGACGGAATGGGTAACTCCTTGGACCACATTCGCCACATCATGGGCGAATCGATGGAGGCACTCATCCATCACTTCAAGATTGTGACTGAGGGATTCCACGTTCCAGCTGGGCAGGTCTACTCGGTGATCGAGGCGCCACGTGGCGAACTCGGCGTTCACATTGTCAGTGATGGCGGAACGCGCCCCTATCGCGTCCACTTCCGTGATCCGTCGTTCAACAACCTGCAGGCGACTGCGGCGATGTGCGAAGGCGGGCAGGTCGCTGACGTCATTGGTGCCGTTGCCTCAATCGACCCGGTTATGGGTGGGGTGGATCGATAAACATGGCTCTCACCGAACAAACGATCATCGATGCGCGTGAGCTCGCTGGTCGCTACCCGGATTCTCGTTCTGCGCTGCTACCGCTGCTACACCTCGTCCAGTCGGAAGAGGGCAGCGTTAGTGCCGATGGCATTGCCCTGTGTGCTGATGTTCTTGGCCTAACAACCGCTGAGGTTGCAGGTGTTGCGACGTTCTACACCATGTACAAGCGACACAAAGTCGGCCGCTATCACGTCGGGGTGTGCACGAACACTCTGTGTGCAGTACTTGGTGGCGACGCAATTTGGAATGCCCTTTCTGAGCGCCTTGGCGTTGGTCATGACGAAGTAACCGCCGATGGTTCGATTTCATTGGAGCGCATCGAGTGCCAGGCGGCATGTACCCATGCCCCGGTCATGACGGCTAACTGGGAATTCCTCGACGATATGGATGTCCCGCGCGCCCTTGAGGTGGTTGAGAAACTTCGTGCAGGTGAGCCGGTGATGTCCACCCGCGGCCCGCGTATCGGTACCTTCCAGGAAATCGAACGCTCACTTGCTGGCTTCGACGATGGTCTTGCCAATGAAGGCGGGAAAGATTCCCGAATGCTTGCCGGCCTCACCTACGCCAAGGAGCGTGGCATGGCCGCACCGGCCGGGCCGGATCAATCACCCCTGGCTGCTGCAAAGACGGAGGGCTGATTGATGCCATTAACTCCCATTCTCACTGCGCATTGGGACGATGAGGATTCGCACACCCTCACCGGTTACCGTCGCCACGGTGGCTACGACATGGTTGCGGTCACCCTCAACTCGAATCCGGACGATGTGATCAACCTGGTCAAGGAGTCTGGTCTGCGCGGTCGTGGTGGCGCTGGCTTCCCAACGGGTATGAAGTGGTCATTCGTTCCTCAGAACGACGGTAAGCCGCACTACCTCGTGGTAAACGCTGATGAGTCAGAGCCCGGTGCTTGTAAAGACATTCCGCTGATGATGGCAAATCCGCATGCGTTGATCGAGGGTTGCATTTTGGCCTCGTATGCCATTCGTGCGAACCACGCGTTCATCTACATTCGCGGTGAGGTTCCGCACGTCATTCGTCGGGTCGCGGCTGCCGCGCGCGAGGCCTACGCGGCCGGCCTGCTTGGTAAGAACATTCAAGGTTCGGGATTCGATCTCGACCTGGTCGTTCACTCAGGTGCCGGCGCCTACATCTGTGGTGAAGAAACTGCTCTTCTTGATTCGCTCGAAGGCCGCCGTGGTCAACCGCGGCTTAAGCCGCCGTTCCCGGCAGTTGCTGGTCTTTATGCGTCGCCCACGGTCATCAACAACGTAGAGACCATCGCGAACATCCCCACGATCGTTCGCAATGGTGCCGAGTGGTTCAAGCAGTTCGGCAC
>CANGPO010000080.1 GCA_947455705.1 Actinomycetota bacterium
CTTCAGCCAGAAGGTCAATGCTTCCGCGGGAGGCGGTGACTCCTGACATTAGCTTTCCCATCTGCTTCATCCCTGCGCACGTTACGTTGGTTGCTCAGTGCCCGGGTTCCGGTGCTCGACTCGATCTTTACAACAAATCACCGTCCATGCCTCTCGTGTTCGGCAAGATGCGCGCACGCTTTGCGAATGTGGGGGCGAGAGTTGCGATTCCTTCCTATGGTTATGTTGGCCAACTGGCGAATCTCCCAGGAAGCAAACCCGGTGGGAGGCATCGTGTCTGAACGGAACAATGCGGTGCAGGACGTCGAAGGTGGTATTGAACTTCACTCGATCGACTGGGTTCCTGACGCTGAGCGCCATGGCACGGTCTGGACACAGGTGCCTTTCTGGTTCCTCTATAACTTCCAACCAATCACCGTGGGTCTCGGGATACTTGGCCCAACAATTTTCGGGCTGTCGATCGCGCAGACCGCAGCCGCTGGGGTCCTAGGTGTTGTCTTCGGCACGATCTTCATGGCCCTTCACGCTACCCAGGGGCCCACCTTTGGCCTGCCACAGATGATTCAGTCACGGGCACAGTTCGGCTATCGCGGAGTGATTGTGGTGCTCCTGGCAGCGGCTTCCACGCTCGTCATTTTTAACGTCGTTAATACAGTCATCATCAAACTGGCCATCCATGATCTGTATGGGATCAATCCGACGGCAGTTGCTTTCGCAGTTGCAATTGTTGCGGTGGTGCTAGCGATTTACGGATACGAGTGGCTCAACAAGGTCTTCCAAGTGCTGTTCTGGGTGTCATTGCCGATTTGGTTGATTCTCACCATGGGGATTCTCACAGGCCACGCGGGTGGCACTGAGCCAAAGCCCGCTGTGATGACCACGGCTGGCCTTCTGGGCATGTTTACCTTGGCCGCCTCCTACAACATGGCGAGTGCACCCGATGTGAGCGACTACACGCGGTACTTCCCGCGTGACACATCCATGCGGTCCATCGTCTCGTCGGTTTGGTTTGGCGCCTCTGCGTCACCGCTCTGGTTGATCCCCATCGGTGCCTGGTTTGGTGCGGCGCTAGGAACCGGCGACCCGCTGGTCGGTATTCACGATGCTGGCAACAATGTCGTCACTGGCCTTGGAACGATTTTGAGCATCGTGTCGATTTTGGCCCTTGTGGCGGTGACGGGGCTGAACGCGTACAGCTGCGCGCTCACGGTCATCACCGCACGTGACTCGATCCGTCCCGTTGAGACGTCTCGCCGATTGCGCATCATCGTGATTCTGCTACTTGCGCTCATCTGGCTCCTGATCGGCAACATCCTCAATGACATCGGGGAAACTCTCAACAACAGCCTCCTGTTGATGCTCTACCTTTTGGCGCCGTGGAATGCGATCAATCTCATGGATTACTTCTTTGTACGTCGAGGTCGCTACGCGATCGCCGATCTCTTGACTCCGCATGGCATATATGGCACGTGGGCATGGCGGGGGATTGTGGCGTACGTCGTTGGGTTTCTTGTGCAGATCCCTTTCATGGTCTTCTCTGGTGATGGTGCATATATTGGTCCGATTGCGCAGCGCCTCCACGTGGTTGACATTTCGTGGATCGTTGGAATGATCGTGGCCGCTGGGCTGTACTTCATCTTCACGCGTTCTTTGGATTCTGAAGCAGAGGCCGCTGCGATCACTGCCAGTGAACGCACTTTGGCCCAACTGGATCTCGTCGCCTGATTCACAAGGAGAGAAGAATGGAAGAAACACAGGCCCGAAATCAGCAAGTCGATGACGTCGCATCGTCGATTGTTATGTATGGCGCGGATTGGTGCCCAGACTGCGTGCGAAGTAAGGCCTATCTCGATGGGCGTGGGATTTCTTACCGGTATGTCGATCTGGAGGCCTTCCCCGAGCATGATGAGACGGTGAAGTCCTACAACGGTGGTAACCGTCCCATCCCTACCATCGTGTTTGCTGATGGAAGTCATCTGGCCGAGCCAAGTGATGAAGAACTTGGCGCCAAACTGGGGCTGGGTTAAGACGAACACATAAGCCCGTGGGTCGCGGATTGACAGCGCGATGTCGGCGCTTGAACGTCATCGTTGGGTAGCGCGCATTGGCCACGGCGATCAACGGTGACTAGCCTGTCACCTCGTGCGGCTTACTGATTTCTGGGAGCGCCTCGAGTTCGCTCTCGGGGCGGGTTACGCGCGCTCATGGGCGGCGGACTACGTCATTGCAGAGCTAGGTGGACGTACCGTGCTGCAGGCGATCGATGAGGGCATCGATACCGTCGACATCTGGCGTGCGGTGCATGCCGAGCTCCAGCTTCCCGCTCGCGACCGCTGAGCGAATGCTGCCTCTGATTCGACGTTGGGCGGTTATTTCGGCGTCACAGTTCGTTGGGACATATGTTCGACTAATTCGGCGTGTCGATGCGGAGTCGAACACCCGTTCGACGTACTGTAATGCCCATCAGCCGCTCAATGACTGGTCGATGACGCTCCACGGCACTGATGCACAGGTCAGATCCAGCGGAGAGTTGTCCTCAGCCAGTCGGTGATCGACGGTCGTTGTCGGACCTCTTCCGTAACGTCCCGATCATCGATATCCGAAACGTACGAAGGTAGGTCCACAATGGCAGCCTCCAAGACTCCCGGCGGGTCACGAGAAACTGATCGCGAAAAGGCACTCGACACCGCCCTAGCGCAGATCGAACGGCAGTTTGGTAAGGGTTCGGTGATGCGCCTGGGTCAAGAGGGCCGCGCGCCGATCGAGGTGATCCCGACCGGTTCGATCGCTCTGGATGTTGCCTTAGGAATTGGTGGCTTGCCCCGCGGGCGAATCATCGAGATCTACGGCCCTGAATCCTCCGGCAAGACCACGTTGGCTTTGCACGCAATTGCCAGCGCACAGAAGGCCGGCGGAATCGCCGCCATCATCGATGCTGAACACGCACTCGATCCCGAGTACGCGAAGGCGCTGGGCGTGGATATTGACGCGCTACTTGTCAGTCAGCCAGACAATGGTGAGCAGGCACTTGAAATCGCCGACATGCTGATTCGCTCGGGAGCCGTCAGTCTGATCGTCATCGACTCAGTCGCTGCCCTTGTGCCACGTGCTGAAATCGAAGGCGAGATGGGCGATAGTCACGTTGGTCTTCAGGCCCGCCTGATGTCACAGGCTCTTCGCAAGATCACCGGCGCATTGAGCAACTCGGGTACGACAGCCATCTTTATCAATCAGTTGCGCGAGAAGATTGGTGTGATGTTCGGAAGTCCAGAAACCACCACCGGTGGTAAGGCGCTGAAGTTCTATGCGTCGGTTCGCCTTGATGTTCGTCGTATTGAAACGCTCAAGGACGGTACCGAGGCCGTGGGTAACCGTACCCGCGTAAAGATCGTTAAGAACAAGGTGGCGCCGCCGTTCAAGCAGGCTGAGTTCGACATGATCTATGGCGAAGGTATCTCCCGTGAGGGTGGCCTGATCGACATGGGTGTGGACGAAGGCTTTGTTCGTAAGGCTGGTGCTTGGTACACCTACGACGGTGACCAGCTTGGTCAAGGTAAAGAGAATGCACGTCAGTTCCTGCGCGATAACCCTGACCTGTCTGATGAGCTTGAAAAGCGAATTAAGGACAAGCTCGGTATCGGTGCACGACTTGATCTACCGGCTGACGACATCATCGTCGATCTCCCGGAGATCGCTCCGATCGATCTCTAAGCCTGATGGCCAAGAAATCCTCCTCGTCTGCCGACGGCCCCACCCCGGGTTCGTCGGCAGACGAAGTTCCGGATGCGCATCCTGTCGATGTTGCGCGTGCCATCTGTCTGCGGCAGTTAACTATGGGTCCTCGTACTCGCAAGCAATTGGCAACGGCGTTGGCTAAACGCAATGTGGACCCGGATGTCGCAGAACAGGTGCTTGATCGGCTAGAAGATGTGAGCCTGATCGACGATGAAACCTATGCGTCGATGTGGGTGAGGTCTCGTCATTCCTCACGAGGTCTGTCCCGTAGAGCCTTGGGGCAGGAGTTGCGACAGCGCGGGGTGGCAGAGCCGTTCGTCGAACAAGCACTTGATGACATCAGTGTCGATGATGAATATGCTGCGGCGCGCAAACTCGTCGACAAGAAGTTGCCCTCAACCCGTAATCTCGGAATTGAAACGCGCATGAGGCGGTTGGTTGCGATGCTCGGTCGTAAGGGCTACTCCGGCGGCGTTGCGATGCGTGTCGTTCGCGAGGCGCTATCTGATGAACGATCGTTGACTCTGCACGAGAGTCAGGTGCTGAGCGCGATGGATATTGCCCTCAGCGACGCTGCGCGGGTGGGGGAGTAGCCGGCTCGGCGTCGCCCGTTAGAGGGTGCATGGTTGCGGCCAAAAGTTGAGCTAGATGCGGATCCCCGCAAAACTCCTGTGCGGCCAACTCAGGTACCAAGGGCAGGCGGTCGTGGATGGTGACGGCTAGACGTGACATCACTCGGGCAAGTTCATCGACCTCATCACGCGTCCATTCGGCCAGAAGTATGCGAGTGAAGAATCGTGACATCGTTGTGGCCTCGGCTACGACCTCGTGGCCAAGTTCAGTCAACTCAACGGTGGTGCGACGTCGGTCACCTGGGTCCATACCTCGGATGATCAGACCATCGTCTGCAAGTTCGCTCAAAAGGCGACTCACTGTGGAATGCTCGAGATCAAGGGCGAGTGCAACATCTTTGACCGACACCGGCGAGCCATGCTCGGCCAGATCGGCAACCGCATCACAGGCAAAAATCTTTGCAACATCGAGTGGGACGCCAAGGCAGGGCATGGGGAGTTGGGCCGCCGGAGGCTTAACGGTGGCTTTGCGTAACCTGCGAAATGTCTTATCAACGCTATCAACGAGCTCATTGGGTAGATGTGCGCCAATGGGTTTGGGCGTGCGGGCCATGTCACCTCCAACTAAAGTGCGTGTGTCGGGCATATAACTTGCATGTGCTGGGCACATAAATTAGAGTACACGAAGAATATGTGTCTGGCACATGCATCTTGTGCGGATTCATCGGGGTAGATCTCACGGAATGGGTGTTTGGGCATGGGTGGACTTTCTCGCTGGGCTGTTCGCAAACCATGGGCGGCAATTGCCGCGTGGTTTGTGTTGGTCGCGATCGTCTTCACGTTAGGTGGCAAGTTCGGGGGAAAGCTCAATGACTCGTTCTCATTGCCAGATACCGAATCGCTGCGGGCGACAGAACTGTTAGCCAAGCTGCCAAGTGGTCAGGCGTCGGAAGCCACGACAGCCACTGCCAACATCTTGTGGTCGCCGGCCAAGGGCAGTGCCGTGGACGCGACTAGTGCGGCGGCCATCGTGCCGGTGCTCACGAACATCTCCAAACTGCCAGGTGTGTCCTGTGTGACGAACCCCTTTGATAAGACGGGTCAGGGACTCGGCGCGACCTGCCCGAAGCCACAGACCTCGCCAATCGACCCCAGCACGTTGCCAGCGGCCCAAGCTGCGGTAATTCAGGAAGCCTTGGCCGCTGCACAGAAGGCCTACTCACCCGTCAGTCCCGATGGAACCGTGGCTAAGGCTGTTGTCACCTTCGCAGGTGCTGGGGACGGCACGAATGTGCCCACGCAAACCGCCAAGGACATCATCGCCGATATCAAGGGTGCCAACGGCGTCAATGGTATGCAGGTTGGTGCGAATGGCCAGGTGCTGAGCTTTGCTGGCCAGGAGCCGCCGAGCAGTGAAGGCATTGGCCTCACGGTCGCCCTGATCATCCTGCTCATCGCCTTCGGCTCGTTGCTTGCAGCCGGCCTCCCATTGGTAACTGCTGGATTCGGTGTGGCCCTCGGTGGCACATTGCTGCTGTACATCGCGCGCTTCATGGATGTGGCCACATTCGCACCCACGCTGGCATCGATGATTGGTCTTGGCGTTGGTATCGACTACTCGCTGTTTGTGATCAACCGCTTCCGTCAGGGGATTCTGGCCGGGCATGACTCCAAGCAGGCAGCCACGGAAGCTGTAAACACGTCTGGGCGCGCAGTGGTCTTCGCGGCGTCCACCGTCGTCATTGCCCTTCTTGGCCTGTTCATCATGCGCATCAGCTTCTTCAACGGGCTTGCGTTGGCTGCCTCGGGCACCGTGATCATGGTCATGTTGGCCGCGGTCTGGTTGCTGCCAGCGATGCTGTCACTCCTAGGTGATCGCGCAGTTTCCCCAGTGTCACGTTTTGCCGCCAAGGCGGTTGAGAACGGTCGCTACGGAGTCCCCGTGCAGATCGGTGCGACCATTATTGGTGTGGTGCTGCTCGGCAGTAGCGCCTTGCCATCGTTGGCGCCGGCCGCAAAGGGTGTCGCGTCGCTCATTGGCATCGTGGCTCTCGTCGTCGGTGTGGGTCCGTGGTTCTACAAGCTCACGCGTCAATCGCGGGCAGAGGGTGCTCACGCGCCTGAGGGTGCCGGATGGGCGCACTACGCGCGCGCACTTCAAAAGCACCCGGTGATTCCAGCGATCTTGTCTATCGGTGCCGTTCTGGTGCTGGCAATTCCGGCCCTGTCACTGCGTCTGGGTTTCCCGGATGATTCAGGAACTCCGCCGGGCAGCATCAGCCGCATCGCGTACGACCTGACGTCCAAGGGATTTGGTCCAGGTGCCAATGGTCCGTTCTTTGTAGCTGTTCAGTTGCCAAAGAATGGTGATGTTGAGGGACTCGGTCAGATCATTGGGGCACTCACCAAGACCGAAGGTGTTGCAGCAGTGAATCCGAGTCTGGCCATGTTGCCGCTGGTTGGTCCATCGCTGAAGGGTCAGAGTGTCACCGCTGTCATGGTTCAGCCCACTACCGGGCCCCAGGACGAAGCCACTCAACAGCTCCTTGATCGACTTCGTACGCAAACCCTTCCGGCAGTGGATCAAAAGACTGGTGCCCAGGCGTACGTCGGCGGCACGACGGCTATCACCTCCGATTTCAGCAGCGTGATGAAGGACGCGATGCCGCTCTTCCTGGCAGTCGTGGTCGGCCTTGGCTTCCTGATGTTGATGATTCTGTTCCGGGCACCGGTGGTGTCGCTGACGGCAGTTGTCACGAGTCTGCTCTCATTCGCGGCGTCGACAGGAATCACCGTTGCGGTCTTCCAGTGGGGATGGCTCAACAACCTGCTCGGGGTCACCGGAACAGGGCCGATCTTCCCGTTCCTGCCCGTCATGGTGTTTGCCATCCTGTTCGGTCTGTCCATGGACTACCAGGTGTTCTTGGTCAGCCGTATGCAGGAAGAGTGGTCACGTACTGGTGACAGTGCAACCTCGGTTCGTCGTGGCCTTGCTGGTTCGGGTCGCGTGGTTCTGATGGCAGCCTTGATCATGGCCAGTGTTTTCGCGGCCTTTATTCCAACCCCGAACAACACCATCAAGCTCTTCGGAGTTGCGCTGGCTTCAGCGGTTCTGGTGGATGCATTCCTGATTCGCTTGGTGTTCGTGCCAGCGTTCATGTCCATCCTTGGCAAGGCAAACTGGTGGCTACCGGGATGGCTCGACAAGATCCTTCCGCACTTCCAGGTTGAGGGTGCCGAGGACGAGATCGCCGATGATCCAGACCTCGAGCCTGAGAAAGTCTTGGTCTAATCTCAAACCACGCTCACAAGTGGCCCGAATGTGCACCTGACCGTGCGCACTCGGGCCACTTATCGTTAGTCTGAAGACGCACCACTGGTGAACAACGCGTTAGCAGGGTTATTCACCGCACGTTCGACGGCACGACCCGAACAGCACGACCCGAACAGCACCACCACTATTTCTTAACTTCTGACTATTGATACGCACCTGATGTGCCTTGTTGTTTCTTTCGAGCGCGGTTTTGTAGTGCGCCGGAAAGGGTGACGCATCGACGTGCGAGCGGGGAGCTCACGTGGATCTCGTCGCCGTTGTGACCTTAGTAATCGGACTTCTGGTCGCCGGTGCGCTTCTCGCGGCACTACTACGCCAGCGTCACCTTCTTGAGCAGGCGACCCGCGATCGAGCGCTTGAGGTAGCCGCGGGGGTTGATGCTGAACTCACCAAGCGTCAGCGGGATATGGATGATCGCGTAGACCTGCTTCGCAGTACCGCGCAGGCCGAAGCAGATCACACTCGAGCCCTTGCTGCTGCAGCGCTCGCGGCTGCCGAGCAGTCGCGCGGGCAGGCCGCGGATGATGTGCGCCGCGCTGAAGAGCGTCGTGCTGCAGTTGAGAGCGAAACCGCAGCGGTCCGGGCCGAAATGGACCGATTGCGCGACGAAGTGACACGTATGCGTGATGAGGTGGGACGCCGTGAAGATCGTTTGATTGAACGCGAAAACCTCATTAGCGGTGAAGCAACGAGTTTGGCATCACGGGCGACTGAGCTCGAGGCGCGGGCCCGAGAGTTTGGCGCCCGGCTTGAAACTCTCGCAGCGCGTGAGGCATCCTTCGACGCTGATCGGGCGGCTGCACTAGAGAAAGTCGCGCTGATGACCGCCGAACAGGCCAAAACTGAGCTTGTCGCATCGATTCAGACCCAGGCCAAGCGTGATGCCGCCTTGACGGTGCGCGATATCGAACGTGAAGCACGAGACGAAGGCGAAGCTCGAGCACGACGGATCGTCACCCTCGCCGCTCAGCGCATCGCCAGTGAGCAGACGGCCGAATCGACCGTATCTGTTCTGCACCTGCCTGATGACGCCATGAAGGGGCGGATCATCGGCAGAGAGGGTCGCAATATCCGCACCTTTGAAGCGGTCACCGGCGTCAACCTTCTGATCGATGACACTCCTGAAGCGGTGCTGCTGTCGTCGTTTGATCCGGTCCGCCGCGAGATTGCTCGCGTCACCCTTGAAGCGTTGATCGCGGACGGTCGAATCCAGCCGTCGCGGATCGAGGAGGAGTACGAACGCAGCCGCTTGGAAGTCGACGCCCGTTGTATTAGAGCGGGTGAAGACGCCGTGATGGACTTGGCGCTGGGTGACATGCACCCGGATCTCATCGCGCTTCTGGGACGACTGCGTTACCGCACGTCGTACGGTCAGAATGTCCTTGGGCATCTCGTCGAGTGCGCCCATCTTGCAGGCATCATGGCTGCTGAGTTGAAACTCCCCATCGAGCATGCCAAGCGGTGTGCACTCCTCCATGACATTGGTAAAGCACTCACCCATGAAGTGCAGGGATCTCATGCGTTGATCGGCGCGGAGGTAGCGCGCCGGTACGGTGAGGATGAGGATGTCATCCACGCCATCGAGGCGCACCACAACGAGGTTGAGGTGCGCACTCTCGAGGCGGTTCTAACGCAAACGGCCGACTCGATGAGTGGTGGACGGCCGGGGGCGCGACGCGAATCCCTTGAGCATTACGTTGAGCGACTAGAAAAGCTTGAGCAGATCGCATCAGCGCATGCAGGGGTTGAGAAGGTTTTCGCGATGCAGGCTGGACGCGAGGTGCGCGTCGTCGTCGTACCTGAGGTTGTTGATGACATCGGGATGCAGATTTTGGCGCGTGATATCGCCGCGGAAATTGAGCATGAGCTCACCTATCCAGGGCAAATCCGCGTCACGGTGGTTCGCGAATCGCGAGCAACAGGACTTGCGCGCTAATCAACTGTGGGCCGTGACTGGCGCAACGCCACCGGCGCGTAGAGCCAGAGTGGCGCCATAAGCCAGTACGGCGATGCTCGCCGCAGCGACGATCAGCAGTGCGATGGGGGAGCCGTCAGTTCGAGCCATCAGCACGATGCCCGTCACAGCGACCGCCAGATCAACCAGTGCCACGGCCAACATCGTCACGACGGCCAACCATTTCTTACGCACCGACCTGCCGGTCGGCAACGCCATCATCAGGCAGAAGGCTAGGAAGGCCAGTAGTGGTCCGCCTACCATGAGCCCAAAAACTAGTCCGGCCAGCCCGGCCATGCCGCCGTTGTTGACGTCGGCGGCCTTGGAAAGAGCCAGGGCCGCCACGAGAGCTCCGACTGGCCCACACAATCCGCAGACGATCGCGACCAATCGTGCATTGCTCTCCATGGGCCAATAATGCACGTGTGTAAGCCTGCGCCGCAGTATCGTTCCTGCCATGTCCGAAAAGTGGAATGCCGCAGCAGCCCGTCCGTCACGTGTTCAGCGTCGCGACGACAACATGTTCGTTATGGATGACGTCCACGGCGGCGTTGGGCCCATCACAATGCGCCGTTACTTCGAGCTTGGTTTCAAATGGCCGCTCGAACTCGAGATTTGGGATATCCCCGTCGGTGCCACCGAGGGCGCCCACGTACACGACGAAGTTGATCCCGACGGCTACGTCATGATCGACGAGTGTTACATCGTGCTCGACGGCCAAGGCCGGTTCTTGCTCGCTGACGAGGAAGTCGACCTCGCACCGGGGGATGCGATCTTCATCAATCCCCACACCTCGCGAGGCATCGTTAACACCGGCGAGACAACGCTCCGAATTCTGCTGCTGTCAGATCTGCCAGTCCAAGCAATGCCCTAGTCGGGTTGGTGCGAGACGGGGATGCCCGTACGCTAGGGGAATCATGCGTACGTACGAAGTGCGCACCTACGGGTGCCAGATGAATGTCCACGACTCAGAACGACTTTCGGGGTTGCTCGAGGACGCGGGTTATGTGCGAGCAGCCAAGGGTGACGACGCGGATGTCGTGGTCTTCAACACCTGTGCGGTTCGCGAGAATGCAGACAATCGCCTTTACGGAAACCTGGGTCACCTCAAGCCATTTAAAGACGCGAATCCTGACATGCAGATCGCTGTCGGCGGTTGCATGGCGCAAAAGGACAAGGGCGAGATCATTCGTCGCGCTCCCTGGGTTGATGTCGTATTTGGCACGCACAACATTGGCTCGCTGCCGGTTCTGCTTGAACGCGCTCGCGTCAATGCCGAGGCGCAGGTTGAGATCCTGGATTCACTTGAGACCTTCCCGTCCACTCTGCCCACCCGACGCGAGTCTGCGTATGCGGCGTGGGTTGCGATCAGCGTGGGATGCAACAACACCTGCACGTTCTGCATCGTGCCGTCCCTTAGAGGCAAGGAAAAGGATCGCCGCCCAGGTGACGTCCTAGCCGAGATTCAGGCACTGGTGGCGGAAGGGGTTATGGAAGTCACCCTGCTTGGGCAAAACGTGAATGCGTACGGTGTTGAGTTCGGCGATCGACAAGCCTTTGCCAAGTTGCTGCGTTCGTGCGGAGATATCGACGGATTGGAGCGAGTGCGATTCACGTCGCCTCATCCGGCGGACTTCACCGACGATGTGATTACAGCCATGGCCGAGACTCATAACGTGATGCCGTCGTTGCATATGCCACTTCAATCAGGATCGGATCGGATTCTGCGTGAGATGCGACGTTCATATCGAAGCGAGCGGTATCTCGGGATAATTGATCGTGTGCGTGATGCCATGCCACATGCGGCCATTACGACGGACATCATCATCGGCTTCCCTGGCGAGACAGAGGAAGACTTCCAAGGGACGATCGACGTTGCGAAGGCTGCTCGATTCGCCTCGGCGTTCACCTTCCAGTACTCACCACGTCCAGGTACGCCGGCGGCCACCATGGCCGATCAGGTGCCCGCAGATGTTGTAGCCGATCGCTACAAGCGGTTGTCTGCGGTCGTTGAGCAGATCGCGTGGGATGAAAACAAGGCGCTCATTGGTACGTCCGTCGAGCTACTCGTGGCCGAGGGTGAAGGCCGCAAAGACGAGGCGACGGAACGACTTTCGGGACGAGCAAGAGACAACCGTCTCGTTCACTTCACGCCCGGTGATGAATTGCCACGGCCGGGTGATGTCGTGATCGCTGAAGTTACCTACGCGGCACCGCATCACCTCGTATCGGATATTCCAGTGACGACTGTTCGTCGTACCCGCTCGGGCGATGCATGGGAGGCTCGCGCCTCGGGTGAAACCGAACACACCCATGGCGGATCAACAGGTGCGCCGGTTCTGCTCGGCCTACCCACACTGCGCGGCTGACGTTCATGATCACCGCGATTGCTTTTGTGCCAAGCACTCCGATGCTGATCCCCGAAGTGGCCAGTGGAGCGTCCGATGAGCTGGACCTCGCTCGAACGTGTTCTATCGACGCGATCCGTGACGTAATCGATGGGGCCGATGCGGTGGTCGTGCTTGGCGTCGGTGCGCGCACCCGACACCTCGACGATGCGGTCGGAAGCTTTGAAGGTTTTGGTGTACCAGTGTCGGTATCGCTGAACCGGAACGGGGTTGCAGAAACTAGTGCAAGCA
>CANGPO010000081.1 GCA_947455705.1 Actinomycetota bacterium
GCTACGTGAAGACCCTGTTGGTCAAGCTCGAAGCACATTCGCAGCTCGAAGCGGTTCTGGTGGCCGCGCGACGCGGGCTCATCGCGTCCGTCTCATAAGACACACCACGCCGCCACGTTCTTCACAGCCGCACAGGCTTCACAGCCCCACAGTCTTCACAGCCGCACAGGCTTCACAGCCCCACAGTCTTCACAGCCCCACATTGATCTTGGAGGATCCATGTCTCGCCTCGTTCGCATCTTTACCCTGACAGTCATCGCAGCCGTTGGTCTCTTGATCTTCGCTGGGCCGACCCCCGCATCGGCACACGCCAAGTTGATCTCAACCTCGCCAACCAATGGTCAGGCGCTCGATCAGGGCCCATCCCAAATCGTGATGACCTTTGATGAGCCCGTCACGGTGCAGACCCTGCGAGCGACGAGCGACGATGGGACTGAGGTTCAACTCGGCGAGCCCACTATCTCGGGCAACAACGTCACGGCCACATGGCCGGGCGGTCAGAAGGGTGGCCTGTACCGGGTTGGCTATTTAGTTACCTCGCAAGATGGTCACGTTATCGACGGTGTGCTGATCTTCACGTACACAACTGCCACGCCAGGAACGCCTCCCGCAGCACCCGGAAGCTCCAGCAGCATTCCGTGGCTGTTGATTGGCGTGCTCGGATTGGTCGCCGCGGGTGCAGTTGTTGGATTCCTCGCGTGGAAGCGCAACCAAGACTCAGCGGCTGCTCGACCAGCGACCAGCGGCGGTCGTCATGCGGCTCCTGCGGCAGCTCCCGAGGCGGCTTCCACCACATCAGAAGACGCCCCCGTGTACGCACCTGATGCGGGAACCCGGACGGCTGACTAGTTCAGCTACCCGCAGGGGTGCTGCCGAGTTCAGCATGTACCCATGCCATGACGCGACGCTCTGCCACGAAGGATAGGAACGGAATCGTTCCGGCTATCCCGACAAACAGAATCCGTGGCAGAGACCATCGCATCCGAAGGCAAAGGTCTAGTGCACACAGCAGGTAGATCATGAAGAGCCAACCATGCGCGATCGCGAGATACGTATCGCTATCGATAACGTGGAAGACGTTCTTAGCAATGATCGCGGCCACAAAGACAATAAGCACCGTTCCGACGATGTACGCCATCAATCGGTATCGCTTGAGTGCACCAGAAATACTGTCGGCGGTTGGGCCAGCCACGTTAATAAACCTTCTTCCGAGGGGTATCGACATTCGATTCTGTCACCTTCGAGGAATCCGGCGCGGCCGAGTCCGCCGATCTGTGCTCACCTAAGCCATCTGGCGACTCGCCTCCCGCAACATCAGACGACGTGTTGAGGTCATCCTTGAGGATCCGCCACCAGAAGTAGACGACGAATCCCGCAAACAGGATCCATTGAATTGCGTATGTGACATTCTGTGCGCGCAATCCCGTTCCGGCTTGTGGACCATAAGCGACTCCCGTCTCGGCCAAACCCTCTTGGGCCGGAGCCTCGGCGATCCAACCACCCACAAGCGGGCTCACCCCCACGGCAGCTGCGGTCAGATGTCTGACCTGTCCCTGGGGTAGATCAGACTCGCCACCTGGATCACCATCGAAGGGTTGCAAGGTTCCGGCGAGGGTCACCTGCCCGGCAGGGATCTGCATGACCGCAGGATCCTCACTGCTGTTGACAGTGCCGCGCGCGACCGCGACGGACGGCTCGGCGAGCCTAGTAAGTGGCGTCACAATGACGAACGTCGACTCATCGCGACGTACGAGCACCTGATGTGCACCATCGAACGTACCCGTGACCCGTACCCGTTTGCCGTAGTTACCGACGGCCACCGGCTCCGTCGCAGTGACGAGCTGATTGAGCGGCACCGTGGGTTGGTGGGTGATCAGATCGCGTTGCGCCCGTCCCCACTGCCACCATGAGAGTGCACCGAAGCCAAGAATGATCAATGCGGCCAGAGACGTCAGAGCGACCCACTTACGGGTTCGCAACATTCTCAGCACGGCACCACCGTAACTCGCGTGACCAATTCCGACATGTCCGGCATGCTCGTCCTATGCCTGGCGACTTACCCATCCGCGGATCATTGGTAATCCCCGAGTCTGAGGTGAAGTGGAGATTCTCTCGGTCCGGCGGTCCAGGCGGGCAGGGCGTTAACACGACGGACTCGCGCGTCGAACTCTTATTTGATCTAGCTAACAGTTCGGCGCTGCGAGGGGTCTATCGTGAGCGAGCCCTCGAGCGGCTTGCCGACAGGCTCGTCGATGGTGTCCTTTCCGTCACCGCATCCGAACAGCGGAGCCAGTACCAAAACAGACTTGCCGCCGAACGGCGCCTCGTCGAGATTTTGAAAGCCTCCATCGCTCCCCCACCTCGGCCCCGCGTTCCTACAAAGCCAACGGCAGGTTCAAAGCAGCGACGGATCGACGACAAGAAACGTCGAGGCGACATCAAACGGCAGCGCCGAAGCACCGACGACTAGAGGCCGTTACCTGCGGCGTGATCCCCGTCGGACGCATCGTTTGACGCCGTGTCAGACGCGGCTTCCACCGGCGTCGTTGGTGCGGCCGCGCCCTTTCTCGGACGTTCGGTTGCTGCTTCGTCGAAATCAATCTTCTTGAACTGCTTGTTCATGCTCTTCCAGATCACGAAAACCGTGACACACAGAAACGCTAGGAAGATGAAACCGAGCCAACCGGGAGACACCATGGAGGCATCCGGCTCATTACTCGTCGGAGATGGTGACGGGGTTGCATCACCCAGAACAGCGATCAACCAGCCGCTGACGTGATTCATGCCGACTCACTGATCTCAACTTCGGCGGCACGAATACCGGCAAACAGATCCCGCTCTATGCCGAACTCATCAACCTCAACCTCGACATGGGCACGCACAAGCTGGAAATCCTCGGTCGGCCATACCCGAGATTGCGTTTCGAGCGAGATACCAAACCAATCACCGTCAGGATCAACCTGCGTGGCATGTGCTTTCAACGCAGCCTCTCGCACTTCGAACCACTCAGCACACGCCACCTGCGTCGTCAGCCGTCCCTGATCTTCCGGGCGGTCTTCCCACTCTTCAAGCCACTGCGCAAAGGGAGACGAGCCCGTCTCTTCCAACGCCGCATCATGTAGGGCGATGAGCCGCTGCTTGTGGAAGCCGAGTTGGTAGTAAACCTTCGCCGTCAGCCAGGCATCGCCGGCTTCCGGAAGCACCTGTGGATCCGCAGCGGCGTCAACCGCATACATGGTGATCACATGCGTCTGAATGTGATCGGGATGAGGGTAACCACCGTTTTCGTCGTACGTGGTGATCACATGCGGTCTGAACTCACGAATGAGCTTGATCAGTGGCTCACCAGAAACCTCGACCGGTACGAGAGCAAAACAATCGTCAGGCAACGCTGGGGTAACACCGTTCTCATCTGGTTCCGGGAGCCCCGAATCCATGAAGCCCAGCCACGCGTGCTGAACACCAAGAATCCCAGCAGCTTTCTCCATCTCACGACGGCGAACACCCGCTAGATCGGCGACCACCGCAGGATCGTCATGTAGTGCCTTGTTCAGGATGTCACCGCGCTCACCACCGGTACAGGTGACCACCAACACGTCCGCACCCTGAGCGACGTACATGGCCGTGGAGGCAGCGCCCTTGCTGGACTCATCATCAGGGTGCGCGTGCACTGCCATAAGGCGCAACGGTTCACCCGGCTGTGGCAGAACAAGATCGACCGTACGTTGACCAGACACGTAACCTCCCCCGCAGAAATGCGAGACTATCGAGACGATGATGAGCAGCTTGCGGCCTTAGTCTTTCAGACCGCTGCGCAGCCGCTCGTCGAGCGGGTCGATCTAGACGGCGTGAACATGGAATTGAGGAGGTGACGGGGTGAGCACACGAGCCGATGAGCTGTCTGCACAGATGAAGGCTCGCTACGGAATCAGACCAACCTCACGATGGACGGTGGCCGGTATCGCAAGCCTGGCCGCTGCCTTCGCCCTACTTATCGGATGGATCACGTGGCAACTGGCCAAGCCGTCAGCACAAGTTCAACTTGTTAAATTCAATGCGGTCTCGTCTCAGCGCGTCGACCTCACCTTTGATCTACAGCGAGATCCGACTGCCACGACAACCTGCGTGCTACGAGCCCGCGACGTACATCACGTCGACGTTGGCTATGCGCAGGTTCAGATAACGCCCGGCCGTAAGGCCCTGCAGATTGACTATCCACTCGCGACTTTGGCGACGGCTACGTCAGCTGAGGTCCTTGGTTGTGCGGATAATGCAATTCCCGTCGTTGACCCACCCGAATTCGCACCGGGAACGGTGAATCCGCCGCAGCAGCCCACCGTCAGCGGAGCCTAACGATCACGCCGGTGCACACCGAATTCGTCAAGGGCTGAAACCGAGATACCCCTCAATCCCCGTTTCGTCGTAGTCTTATCCCTCCCAGACAACATCGATTCAGCCACTCTGGAATCGAAAATCACCGGACGTTATGCCGTCCCCGAGCACGTGAAGGTCATCGTGAGCGACGCCAAGACGCAAGAGATCTGGTTGACCCAGGACGCATTCGACCGCTTGACCGACGAGTTGGCCGATCGTTCCGGACCTCTACGCGATCAAATCGTCAAGCGCATCGAGGCTGCCCGCGAAGAGGGCGACCTCAAGGAAAACGGCGGTTACCACGCGGCCAAGGAAGAGCAGGGCAAGAACGAGGCCCGGGTACGCGTCCTTCGTCACATGCTCGAGAACGCAAAGATCGGCGCACCCCCTGCCGAAGAAGGCAAGGTTGCGCAGGGTCAGGTCGTCAAGGTTCGGTTCCCCGCCTTCGACGACACGGAGACCTTCCTACTGGGCAGCCGTGAAGAGGCAGCCACCACCACCATCGACGTCTATTCGCCCACGTCACCACTCGGGGCAGCTGTACTCGGACGCGCGGTTGGTGAAACGGTTGAATACACCACACCTAACGGCAAGGTGCTCGCCGTCGAGATCATCTCTTCTGAGGTCTACACCGGCTAGTTCCCAAGCCGGCTAACGATTACGCGGACTGACGGTACTTTCTCACCGCGAGTGTCGCGAAGATCCCGATCAGCAGGGCACACGATCCCATGGTGTAGGCAATGGGATGCTGCTGTGGCCAAGCATCACTGATGTAGCCGGTTGGGTTACCGAACAGTTCACGACAAGCCAAGACCACTGCTGAGACAGGGTTCCATTCTGCGATCGTCTGAACTACCGGTGGCATTCCAGTCAGTGGTACGAACGCATTCGATAGGAATGTCAACGGAAACAACCACACCAGGCCGGCGGTGTTCGCTGTCTCCGTGTTCGGCATGTGCAATCCGATCCAGCAACCGATCCACGAAACCGCGTATGCGAACAGCAGTAGAAGCAGGTACGCAGAAACCGCATCAATGAACCCGTTGTGGATGCGCCACCCCACAATGAGACCCGTTACCGACAACACCGCCAGCACCAGCACCTGTCGCAAAACATCTGATGCCGTTCTACCGAAAAGCACAGCTGAGGCAGCCATCGGTAAGGATCGGAAGCGATCGATGATGCCCTTCTGCATGTCTTCGGCCAAGCCGACTGTCGAAGCGGCAGAGGCAAAGGCAACGGTTTGACCAAAGATGCCTGGCATCAAGTATTCGCGATAGGCAGCCGCGCCAGCATCTGGATCTGCGCCAGGAATCGGAATGGCGCCACCGAAGACATAGGCGAAGAGCAATACGAAGATGACCGGTTGCACTAGGGAGAAGAACAACACCTCGGGAACCCGCGTCGTCGCGATGAGATTGCGCTGGGTAACCACGAACCCGTCATGCAGAAGCCAGCCAAACATCGGTCGCTTCATTTGCTCCGGCGCTGGGGTCGTTGCCATTACTCAGCTCCTTTACGTCCGCGACCTCGGCCGCGAGCAGGTTTATCGGCATCGACGGCGACTTCCTCCGCCGCATGACCAGTCAGTGATAAGAACACGTCATCGAGGGTCGGCCGCCGAAGCGCAATGTCATCGAGGCTTACACCTGTTGCATCCAATGCTCGTACCGCTTCGACCAGAATCGTCGAGCCACCAGACACAGGCGCTGTGATTCGTCGCGTCGTTACATCGAGCGTTAACTCACCATCGGCCAACGATCGGATCGCAGTTGATGCATCCTCAAGGTTCGAGCCGGAATGAATCACGACCTCGAGACGATCGCCACCCACCTGGGTTTTGAGCTCATCACTCGTACCTTGTGCGATCACATGCCCGCGATCAATAACGACGATCTTCTCAGCCAGTTGATCGGCTTCTTCAAGATACTGAGTGGTCAACAGCACCGTCGTTCCGTCGGCGACGAGATCGGAAATCACTTCCCACATCTGCTGACGTGATCGTGGATCAAGCCCGGTAGTTGGCTCGTCAAGAAAGAGAATTGATGGACGCCCGATCAAACTCGCCGACAAGTCCAGACGGCGGCGCATACCACCCGAGTACGTGCGCACCGGACGGTCGGCCGCATCAGTGAGCGAAAAACGCTCAAGGAGTTCAGCTGACCGTTCCTTAACGTAGCCGTGCGGCAAGTGGTAGAGGCGACCGACCATGGAAAGGTTTTCTCGCCCCGTGAGGTACTCATCGATAGCCGAGTACTGACCGGTCAAGCCGATTACGCGACGAACCTCATCGGGATGCTTCACAACGTCGATCCCGGCAACAGTCGCCTGGCCGGAATCAGGGCGAAGCAGTGTGGTGAGAATGCGAACGGTTGTGGTCTTGCCAGCGCCATTGGGGCCAAGCAGACCAAAGACGGTTCCGAAAGGAACGGTGAGGTCGAGCCCGTCTACCGCCTTAACGTCACCAAAGTGCTTGACGAGCCGCTCAGCGGTGATTGCGTCGGTCATACCTATCCCACCTCAACGTGATAGTTACCGTCAGCCAACGTCTTGAGCAAGGTGTCGCGATGGTTCGGACCGCGGGTTTCTACCTCTACTTCGATCTCAACATCGTGCAGCCCTAGGTGTGGATTCGTGCGCACGTGCCCCACTTCAACGACGTTGGCATCGCAATCGGCCAACACCTGAAGAAGTCCGGCAAGTGAGCCCGGACGGTCGGGCATGGTGATGCGCAACGTGGTGTAACGACCACCGGCCGTTAGACCATGTCGGATCACGCGCAGTAAAAGCAGTGGATCGATATTGCCACCCGAAACAAGTGCAACAACCGGTGCCTCGAAGGCCTCAGGGTGATCGAGGATCGCTGCCATGGCAGCAGCGCCCGCCGGCTCCGCTACGAGTTTGCTGCGCTCTGCGCACAGCACAAGCGCTCTGGCGATCGCCTCGTCATCAACAACAACGATCTCGTCGACGAGATCCTGCACAACAGCGAACGGAACATCACCGGGCCGACCAACTGCGATGCCATCGGCCATCGTTGTCATCGACGTGAGCTGTACCGGATGCCCTTGTTCAAGTGACATCGGATACGCAGCCGCACCAGCTGCTTGTACGCCGACGATGCGCACGTCCGGACGAATTGCCTTAATGGCAATGGCAATTCCGGCGAGTAGGCCACCCCCACCCGTACAGACAACGACCGTCTTCACATCGGGCCGCTGCTCAAGGATTTCAAGGCCACACGTGCCCTGCCCGGCCACGATGTCCGGGTGATCGAAGGGGTGGATCAGCACTGCGCCGGTTTCGGCTTCGAAAGCACGCGCCGCAACAAGGCAATCGTCGATCGTCGTGCCCGTAAAGATAATCTCGGCGCCATAGCCACGGGTGGCTGACACCTTGGGCAGTGGCGCACCGACGGGCATGAAAACTGTCGATTTGATCCCCAAGATTTTCGCAGCCAGCGCCACGCCTTGGGCGTGATTACCCGCACTGGCAGCTACCACGCCGCGAGCTCGCTCCTCCTCGGACAGCCGAGAGATACGCGTGTACGCGCCACGAATCTTGAACGAGCCGGCACGTTGCAGGTTTTCGCACTTGAGATCAACCGGCCCACCAACTTTTTCGGCGAGCCAGCGAGCTGGTCGGAGCGGGGTCTCTCTGACAACACCACGTAGTACTTCACGTGCTGCCAGAACATCGTCAACAGTTACTGAATGAGGCACACGCCGAGTCTGCCGTATGGCAACCATCTCCCGCTGCTTGGCCATGAATTTCACCTCGTGGGTTACAACCTCGCACCCTGACGCTGCGAACCTGGACGCAAGGGCGTACAACGGAGTCATGGCCAATCTGCGAACGGCTCGCACCGGCACACGTGCCGCTGCAGCGCGTGCGGCGGCGCGACGAACCCCACCCGCGGACCTTCCCGTACCGGCACCCTCGCAGTTCGGAAAGGTTGAGCGCCCCAATGGCCCTATCGGCCTGGGCATCATCGCCACGCTGATCAGCGGTCGCGACCAACCCAACCACCTATTTGAGCGGGCAGCCCGCGAAAACTACCCGATCGCACATCTACGCATGGCCGGCGATCACGTCTACATCGTGAGTGATCCTGCCCTCGTCAACGAAGTCTTTCTCGACAATGCCCGCGACGTGATGAAGGGCCGCGGCCTTCAAGCTGCTCGGTCCCTGCTTGGAAACGGACTTCTGACCAGCGAAGGCGAGTTCCATTTACGTCAGCGTCGGTTAGCTCAACCGGCGTTCCACAAGCAACGCATCGAGCAGTACGCGGGCCACATGGTCGACCAGGCCGCACAACACATCTCCACCTGGGGGCAGGGGCAGCAGGTCGATATGGTCGAGCAGATGACCAGCCTCACGTTGGCCATCGTCGGTCAAACCCTCTTCGGAAGTGACCTCACCGGGGACGCGCAGATGTTCGGAGAGACGCTGGCCGAACTCATTTCCGGCTTCGGTCAACTATCGGCGATCGGCAATGAGCGCATCGTGCGAGCCCTACCCCAAGGACGTCGACTCCTGGCCAAGGTTGAAGATCTCGACAAGGTCGTCCAACGCATCATTGACGACCACCGCGCAGCGATTCGACAGGGTCAGGGTCGACCAGACTTGTTGACCTGGATGATTGAAGCACAGGACGACCAATCGTCCGATCGCTTCGGCAGCGCGATGACAGACGACCAACTTCGCGACGAGGTCATGACGATGGTCTTGGCAGGCCATGAGACAACAGCCATGGCCATGTCATGGATCTGGTACTCCCTGTCACTCGAGCCGGCCATCGATGAGCGATTGCAAGCAGAGTGGCACGAGGTTCTTGGCACTCCTCCTCGGGTTCCCACATTCGACGATATTGCTCAGTTGCATCTGACTCGCGCGGTCGTTGCCGAAACAATCCGCTTGTATCCACCAGCGTGGATCATGGGGCGACGAACACTGGTCGACATGACCATTGGTGGCTGGCAAATCCCCAGTGGCTCAATCGTTTTGGGATCCCCGTGGATCCTTCACCGAGACCCCAACCTGTGGGATAGCGCGACCTCATTCAAGCCGGATCGTTGGCTTGACGCCGCTGGTCACTTCGACGAATCGGCCCCGGGAGTTCCGCGCGGCGCTTGGATCCCATTCGGCTTCGGCAATCGTCGCTGCATCGGCGAGCAATTCGCGTGGACGGAGGCGACGCTGCTACTAGCCACCATCGGGTCGTTATGGCGCCCAACCCTTGTCCCCGGAACGGCCGTGCAGACTCAAGCGGCCGTCACCCTGCGGCCCCGCAATGGACTACCGATGACGCTCAACAAGCGCAGCGCGGACAGACCTTAACTCGACGAGCGCTCGTCCATCACAACAGCCGCGGCCCCGGAAATCCCCGCTAGGTAGCCCAGTTGCGCCGGAACTATTCGGCACTCGCGGACGAAAGTCATTCCGGCATGTTCGTCGAATGCTGCACGTACGGGCGCAAAGAACACGTCGCCACTTTGGGCGATACCTCCACCGATCACAACCAGTTCCAAGTCCAGCGCAGACGCCATCGATGCAATCGCAACACCTACGGCGCGACCGGCTCGAGCGAAGGCTCGTATCGCAGCCTCATCACCCATTCGAGCACCGGCGGCGAGCGCCCGTCCGGTCTGTTCGCCCGTCCATCCCAACTCGACGGCATACGCAACAATCGACGGTCCCCGCGCGATCCGTTCGACACATCCACGACCACCACAGTTACATTCCGGACCATCATGTTCGGCGACGATATGGCCAACGTGACCGGCGTTACCGGAATGCCCATCGATCCGTCGACCATTGAGGATGAATCCGCCGCCGACTCCGGTAGAGACGACCATGCCCAGCATGTTGTCAGTACCTCGACCTGCACCCCATCGGTGCTCAGCAAGAGCGAGGGCAACCGCGTCGTTGTGGATAGCGATCGGCCGGGTTTCGGCGAATCGTTCACGCACATGCTCTTTGAGCGGGAAATCACGCCAGGCCGGAATATTGACCGGCGAGACCCGACCCTGCGGCCAGAGCATCGGGCCCCCGCAACCGACGCCCACAGCGGAGTAATCCTCGTTCGACGACGCCAAGACCGTGTCAATTAAGTCTGCGACGTCTTCCCATAGGGCCTGTGCCGAGCCATGAGCGATCGTCGGACGCATCTCGTGCGCGATGAGTGAGCCATCTTCACGCACCAAGCCGGCGGCAAGTTTGGTGCCACCTACATCGAGTCCAAGGATGACGCTCACGGAGATATCAGATCACGTCTTACGTGTGCGTGGACGATATTGGTAGGGCAACTTAGCCAAACGCCAGAACGGTCGCAGAATTGCCATGTAGATGATTGCGTCCACCGGCGGGGCCAATCTCGCCATCGGCGAAGAAACCCGCGACCCGATCGGTGCCTAGGCCTAATCGGACAACTTCGATGTCGTGATCGGCCGATGCGAACAATCCCTGCCCTCGTCCATTGCTGGTGATCAGCAGCGCACCGGCACATTGATCGAACAAACCACCACCGCGAAGCGACGACAATGTCTCAGACAGGTCGGTGCGCGCGGCAACTTCATCACGCAATTGGAACTGCACCGTTGTACCGACGGGTACGGTCTGTCCTAATGCGATCGAGCCATCAGAACGATCTGCCCCCAGGATGGACCGAACAAGGAAGTCACCGTGTTCGTACTCCTCGGCATATTCATCGAGCGCAATACCAAGTTGAAGCCCGGCAATCGCCATTGCTCGCTCTTCATCACCAAGTGAGTCGACGAGGTCGATGGCCTGGTCGAGAGCTGAACGGCTTGCAAGGCCACGTATGCGCAAGCCATCGACCTCAGTAACTGCCATCGGCTGGCCAATGGGACGGCATCCCTGCGAGACCACCACCTGTGCGCTCACTGCACCGCCGAGAACAATGCCCACGGCGCCACGGTCGTACACATGGTCGTTCAGCAGCAGACGCGTATCACCGCGGTACGTCGATCCACTAGCCATGCCACCGGCGAGCGGTAGGCCGTGAAGAACATTGGGAACCCCTTGCAAAAACCCTTCGGCCGGGAACGACCATGGATCGCCGAGCAGCACGCCCACGACATCAGTGTCTTTGGCTGACGGAGTGCCCATGACGGCGGTTGTCTCTGCATCGCGCATCACTTCAAGATGGAATGACCGCACCGTGACCTCAGGCAACACCGCGGCCCATACGCTCACACAGGGCTGGCCCTCTACACCTTTACCGCGCCCCATCACACCTTGTGCGGAGCAGCCGATCGTCGTGCGCGCGCCAATGTGATCACGGGCGGCTCGTAACGCTGAGGTCGTCTCGTCTGGTGTTCCACCTGACACGAATACGAACGCAAGATCAGGGGTTTCGCCTACGAGCCTGCCGAGCGCGCAGTCAGCAGCTTCACGGGCCGCGTCGTCCAACGTGGCGGCCTGCGATAGTCCGTCACCGATCATGGTTCGTTTCATGACTCCAGTGTCGCGACGCGGACCCGCGACCGGCGCCCGAACAAGCCGAACGGGTGTCGGCAAACGGGTGGTCTTTTCCAA
>CANGPO010000082.1 GCA_947455705.1 Actinomycetota bacterium
ACACTGAGCCGCCGCCCGCGAGCAACTCCGGCGATGATGCGCGTCATCGGCTACCCCGCCCGACATCGGTGACGTACGCACGACCATCCATAGCTACGACAGTGAGCCAGCAGGATGGGCGAGCAGGTCGTCAATGATCTCCTGAATGCAGCCGACGACAACAGATAGATGTCCGTCTCCCTGTCGCAGGTGTGCCCGCGCGAAAGGCATCGCCGATGAGAGCCATTGACCGTGCGAGAACGGAACCATCAGATCCTCGGAGCCCTGCCAGATCGACACAGGAACCCTGATCGTCGACAGATCACACCCCCAGGGACGAACGAACGCCAGATCGTCGTCAACCCACCCATCTGCGCTGGAGGCAACAGCCTCGCGGAATGAGGTGGCTAGGTCGTCACCAAACCCAGGACCAAGGTAATCGCGATCAACCTCAGGTAGTAACGATTCCATTTCTGCCACGATGCCCTGCGCTGTAACGCCAACTAACCCTTCGCGGGCCGCTGCCAATGCGGGCGCTAACACAGACTCTCCGGCGAGCGTTGCGCCGAATTCGTCGATGTTGTCTTGGCCCATCCCGGCCATCCAATTGAGCGTTTCGAGGGACTCTTGATACGGGGCCACTCCTGCCAACGATGCGACGCCCATAATCCGGTCCGGTAGAAGCGCACCACACGCCAATGCATGTGGTCCGCCACCTGACCAGCCCATCGTGAACGCGCGCTCGATACCCAACTGATCGAAAACCTCACGTGTATCGGATGCCACGTCCGCAACCGATCGACCATGGTGACGAGTCGACGAGGCGTATCCAGGCCGAGACCACGACAACACACGAAGACCGCGCAAGCCAGCGCTGCGGACTACATCGCCAGAGACTCGACCACTACTCGGAGTGCCGTGGTGGTAAAGCAGGACATCAGCTTGCGGATCTGACGCGCCATCGAGTCGAACGTCCAGAACACGTCCATCGGACAAGGTGAGTAGCTGAGCTGTGGCGGTCATGACTTCTCCAAATAGTCGGCTTGTTCCTCATCCAACAGTGCAGCTACCGCACGCGCGAGTGCAGGTGCCGAAACAAGTTCGGGATCGTTCGTGACGATGGCCGTTGCTTCGGCCTTCGCCGCATCGATGACGTCTTCATCACGCAGGACTGACAACATCCGCAAACTCGACTTCCGGCCGGATTGAATCGCCCCGAGAACATCCCCCTCACGACGCTGTTCGAGGTCAATTCTCGATAACTCGAAGCCGTCGATAGTCGCAGCAACAGCATCCAGACGTGCGCGAGCCGGTGACCCGATCGGCGATTCGGTTACTAACAGAGCAAGACCCGGGAGACCGCCACGTCCGACTCGCCCACGAAGCTGATGTAGTTGAGAAACCCCGAATCGATCCGCATCCATCACGACCATCACCGTGGAGTTTGGGACATCGACACCAACCTCGATCACGGTCGTCGCGATAAGTACGTCGATCCCATCGGCAGACGTCGGACCGGCGGCGAAACGACGCATGATGTCGTCCTTTTCGTCCGCAGGTAGTCGACCATGCAGTACCTCGACGCGAAGCCCAGCCAATGGTCCATCGGTCAACATGGGCGCCAGATCGAGCACCGCGATGGGAGGGCGCCGCAAGACCGCCGTGTCATCTGGTGAATCAGCCTGATCGACATCCTCATCTGACGATGTCGACGCCCCGTCACCGATTCGTGGCGCGACGACGTAAACCTGCCGTCCACTATCCACTTCCTCTCGTACCCGAGTCCAGACGCGCGCGAGCAGGTCTGGGCGCTCGATAGCGGGAACGACATGGGTTGTTATCGGCGCACGCCCTTGAGGCAGTTCAGACAATGTCGATACATCCAGATCACCGAAGACCGTCATGGCGACGGTTCTCGGGATAGGGGTGGCCGTCATGACCAGAACATGTGGTCGAGCGCCATCACGGGACTTCGCTGACAGTGCGGCTCGCTGTTCGACACCAAAGCGATGTTGCTCATCCACGACCACGAGTCCGAGGTCAAAGAACTGAACTCGGTCCTCCAGTAGGGCGTGCGTACCAATGACGATGCCGGCATCCCCAACGCTGATATCGAGCAGCGCCTGTCGACGACGGACGGTGTTCAATGACCCTGTCAGCAAGGCGACTCGCGTGCCTGTGTCCAGCCCGCCGAACATGCCTCTCTCTGCAAGGGGGCCGAGCATGCTCGTGATCGAGCGGAAGTGCTGTGCAGCTAGCACTTCGGTCGGCGCAAGTAGCACCGCCTGACCACCTGCATCCACAACAGTAAGCATCGCTCGTAGTGCGACGAGCGTCTTTCCGCTACCAACCTCGCCCTGGAGCAATCGATTCATCGGGTGCGAGGTCGAGAGGTTGTCTGAAATAACCGAACCGATGTCGACCTGACCTGCGGTCAGGTCGAATGGCAACGTGGCATCGAAAGAGGCCAACAGACCATCGGCTTTAGCCACTCGCGGGGTCGCAGGTAGCGCCGAGTGCGCAAAGCGCCGTTGGGCAAGGACCGTCTGGAGAACGAATGCCTCATCCCAACGCAGTCGCAACTGCGCCGCGGTCACGTCTCCACGAGACTCAGGACGATGGATCGACATAAGAGCCGAACGCAGCCCCATCAACTGATGGGAAATTCGGGTCGATTCCGGAAGGGGATCCTCGATCTGCTCCGGCAGCTGATCGAGCACGATGGCCATTGCGCTGGCAATCTTCCACGACGGCATCGCAGCGGTGGCCGGGTAGACCGGGATAAGCGCACCTGCATACGAAAGGACGGAGTCGTCACCCACCTCATCGAGTTCCGTGGACTCAGGCAGGAGGACGTAATCGGGATGTGCAAGTTGACGCTGGGATCGAAACACCCCCACCTTGCCTGAGAACAATCCGACTCTGCCCTCGCGCAAATCCTTTGCCCGCCACGCCTGCTTAAAGAAGGTCAGCACGAGTGATCCGTGACCATCGGTAACGACAACCTCGAGTCGATCAGTTCGACGATTCGTCTTACGATCCATGTACGTTTTCGCATCGACCTTCGAGATGCGCGCCATAACCGTCACATGCTCGTCAACCTGCAGTGAGGCCAGATCCGAAAGTTGTCCACGTTCTGCATAGCGACGTGGATAGTGACGCAACAGATCTTCTACTGTTCGCAGACCAAGACCGGATTCCAATGCCTTGGCCGTCTTCGCACCAAGGACGGGAGCCAAGCCGTCATCTAATTGCAGGTCAACCATAGTTACTCAACGCCAACGATCAGCGGCCAGACCGGTTGACCCCCGTCATATTCGGCGATCTCGACGGCCGGATAGTCACGGTGAATGCGAGTGATCACGTCCTTCGTCGTTTCAACACCTAGATCGTCACCGCGCACAATGGTCACGAGTTCACCACCTGTGGACATCAACCGAGTCAGGAGCCGATGGGCAACATCGGGAATGGAATTCCCAATCTCAACAACGTCTCCCTCAATGATGCCCAGAACATCACCTTCGGCGCATCGACCGGCACTTGTCATTGCTGCCCGCGTCGAAATCGAAACACCGCCGTAGTGCGTTGCTGTGGCAGCACTCGTCATAGAGACCACATCGTCCTCGAAACGCGACAGCGGATTGTGAACGGCAACGGCCGCAAGTGTCTGAACAATTGATCGGGTCGGAATCACCGCGATGATGACACCCCGTTCCCGCGCCGATGCGGCCGCCGCCTCCGCAGCCGATCGAATGCCCGATGAGCTCGGGAGGACCACGACTTCACGAGCTCCAGCGCCTTCGATTCCCGCAAGGATCTCCGCTGTAGAGGGAGCAATACGGCCATGAGCTCTCACGACCGTGGCACCCGCCGACTCAAGCACCTCGACCATGCGCGGCCCGTGGGCGACAGCCACCAGCCCACGAGTAGCAGTTGGTTGATCTGCGCTGTCAGCACTTCCCCGCTGTTCTACCGCCGCCGACCTCGATTGCTCTGCGGCACCTACCCGAAGGTCAGTGATCCGAATCTTGGATGGCTTACCAACCGCTAGCCCCGCCTCAATCGCACAGCCAACATCATCGGTGTGGACGTGCACTCTCCAGACGGGATCAGCACCAGCGACAACGACCGAAGATCCACATTCGGCGAGCAGGCGTCGCAGTTCATCGATGCGATCCCCCGACGAATCCAGCAGATAAATCACTTCGAATGCGCCATCACCTTCGGAGCAGTCATCCACCTGCGGATTGGCCAGAACGTCCGGGACAACGTCCACGCGAGTCCCCGTCACCAATTCGACGAGCGACTCCAAGAGAACTACCAATCCCCTACCGCCCGCGTCAACGACGCCAGCCCGAGCCAGAACCGGGAGCTGCTCCGGGGTGCGTTCAAGTGCGCTCGCCGCGTCCTGAGCGAGCCCAACCGCGAGCTGCTCCAGAGTTACCGCAGGATCTTGTGATTCCCGGATCTGCGCACCCTGCGCTACCGCGGCACCGACGGACAAAATCGTGCCCTCCATGGGGACGCTCACCGATCCATAGGCCGCTTGAGATGCGTCTCGCACCGAGGCTGCCAGATCTCGAGTAGATGCTGCGTCAACGCTGCCAAGTCGGCTCAACAGAGCCTGAAGGTAGGCGCTCAGGATCACACCTGAATTGCCGCGTGCACCCGCCAACGATGCGGCGGAAAACTCCGTCGCGATCTCGGCCCCCGTGGCACCAACCGCAAGAGCGTTAACCGCGTCTACCCCTGCGGACATCGTGAGCGCCATATTTGTGCCCGTGTCACCGTCCGGAACGGGGAAAACATTCAGCGCGTTGATCTCCGCCTGATGACGATCCATGGCCAATGAAGCCAACGAAAGCCATCGTCGAAGGGCCACAGCGTCGACGACGTCAACCACGATGAACTCCCTTCCGCACAGATCCACACACGCAACCGCGTCGTTGCTATGGAGCCTAGTCAGATGCCGACCGATAGAGTCGACAGCAGGGCGCAGCGGATCTCACCGCGAGCTGGCACCTCAGTTTGGGCTTCCGGCCCGGGCCCTGTAGTCTAGAGCGGTTGCCCGGCAGTGTCGTGGCTCCCCGCAAGGGTGAGTTAGACGCAAACTGAGCACAACACTCATATCGTGCACAACAACCGCACGATATGTACGAATCCATCGACTGTAAGGATTACAACTGTGGCTGCCAACTGCGACGTCTGCGGCAAGGGCCCAGGTTTCGGCCACTCGATTTCGCACTCACACGTGCGTACCAAGCGCCGCTGGAACCCGAACATCCAGACCGTTCGCGCCATGGTGGGTAAGACCCCCAAGCGCTTGAACGTCTGCACCTCCTGCATCAAGGCAGGCAAAGTCACCCGCGTGTGACCTGCTCCGTTGAGTTCTGACCAAGACCGTGCCCGTTGGGTGCGGTCTTCGTCTTTTAACGACCGTGATCATGACCGCGTGACATGATCTGAACATGGTGCGGGTAGAGGCCTTTCCCGAGACGCAAACGCCAGTGCGATGGCGTGAGCAGATTCGCCAGATACACCAAACGCAATGGCCACCGTCAGAGCAGGACCGCGCCCTTGACCTCGACGGCCATGATCCCGAACTCCGACCGTGGTCGATGCTGGTCATCGACGACGACACCGTGGTGTGCTCGCTAGATGTGCTGTTCAAAGAGATCACGCACGCCGGCCATGAATTGACCGCAGCAGGCTTAAGCGCCGTTGTCACTCCCCCAGTCCACCGGCGCAAAGGCTACGGTCGAATCTTGGTTACCCGAGCCCGCGAGGTCTTACCCACCATGGGCGTTGATCTCGGTCTTTTCACCTGCGACCGTGAACTTGGCGCGTTCTACAACCAATGTGGATGGCAGACACTGTCCAGAACTATCCTCGTGGGCGGAACACCGGATGAACCATTCCCCAGCGACCAACCCGGCTTCGACAAGATCACGCTCGGCGCCTTCTTCACCCCTGCAGCGCTAGAGGCGCGTGAGTCCCTCATCGGGGCCAGAATCATGCTGTACACCGGTGGTATCGACAAACTCTGGTGAGGACCTCGTTCGGAACGAACGTTCGTGGAATGCACCATCGACTCGAAGTGAGACAATGGATCTATGAGTATCGGACAGATCGTCGACGTAGAGATCGGGCCAGAGGGCATCAAACTGGGCCAACTGATCAAGTTTGTGAATGCCGTTGAGACCGGTGGCGAGGCCAAGACGCTCTTAGAGTCTGGGCTCGTGCGCCTCAATGGAAACCCGGAGAAGCGTCGCGGAGCACAACTTAATCAGGGTGATGTTGTGACCGTTGCCGGTAAGTCGTGGCGCATCGTCTAGCAGCCGTCCACAGGTGCGTAGCTAACTGCGGAAATGATCCCAGCCACCAAGAGAGTCAACGGCCTGACCATCAACGACGATTCCGGGGTCACCCTCGCGAACGTCCCCAATCATGACGAATCCCTCAGGTAACCCGCGCTTGGCCGGGAAGGTGGCAACCAGCGCGTGGTCATCACCACCGGTGAGCACCCAGGTGAGTGGGTCGGCATTGAACGCCGCTGCGGCATCGGCCAGTGGCGCATCGACGACAAGCAGATTGCTTTGAATGTGCAACGCGCAGCCAGATGCGATGGCAATGTGCCGAACATCGCTCACCAAGCCATCAGAAATGTCGATCATCGAGGTGGCCCCGTGTAGGGCTGCGGCAATGCCCGCCGCATAGGGAGGCTCTGGGACCCGATGAGCATCGACAAGAACCCGAGGCGAACGAAAGCCGCGACCAAGAATCGCTAGACCGGCAGCGGCCCAACCCAATCGGCCCGCGACGGCGACGACATCCCCGGGAGCCGCGCCCGTACGCGTGACGGCGGCCCGACCCTGTAAGTCACCCAGAACCGTGACCGAGATAGTGATCGCTTCTGAGCGAACGACGTCGCCACCGACGATCCGCGCGCCGACCAGTTCGCACTCGGTAGCCAATCCCTCGGACAACTCCGCGACCCAGGCCGCGTCCAACGTCGCCGGGACTCCTAGCCCAACGACGAGAGCGGTTGGCACGGCGCCCATTGCGGCAATATCAGCGAGGTTCTGTGCCGCAGCCTTGCGCCCAACATCATGGGCTGAGGACCAATCGCGACGAAAATGGCGCCCTTCGATGAGCATGTCGGTTGAGATCACTACATGTCCATCAGGTGCCTGCACGACGGCCGCATCGTCACCAGGACCGACCACGACGTGCGAAGCCGACGAGAATCGTTGAGTGACCAGATCGATGAGCCCAAACTCGCCGAGTTCCCCTACATCCATGCTCGAACTCAGTCCTTTCAAGGTCAGTCTGCAGTCCGTCGTCTTCGTAGACGCACCGCACAGCCGATGCAGAAAGCACCGCAGGGATGATCCTGCTACATCCAGCGTCAAAACCGCTGTTGGCATCGCCCCGATTGTCTCCGGGTCACCGATTGGGGGTAGTCTGGCGGCGCAGACGATGACGTCGGCCCGTCCATGGGGTGTCCTACCCCCAATTGATTCCACAAGGGGGCTGCCATGATTGTGCAGGCATACATCCTGATTCAGACCGAGGTTGGTAAGTCGTCGCACGTAAGCGCGCAGATCGGTCAGATCAAGGGCGTCACACTCGCCGAAGACGTCACCGGTCCTTACGACGTGATTGTGCGCGCAGAGGCGAGCAACTTCGATGAGCTCGGCAAGTCAGTCGTGGCCAAGATTCAGGCAGTCGAAGGTATTACTCGTACCCTGACCTGCCCCGTCATCCACCTCTGATCTGACTTCAGCCCACAGTCCATGGTTCAACGCGCGCTCGTTGTCGTTGTTGCAGCAGCTGCGCTGGCTGGCTGTTCGCGAGGTGTTGACGTCGCAGTTCCTAGCCCTGCGCCAACGGGTGCGGGGGCTTATGCATGTGCGGCACTTCATGGCCGACTCCCTGACGAGGTCGTCAATCAAACCGTCGTTGCCTCACACCCCAATTCAGATCTCACAAGTGCTTGGGGTAACCCGAGCATCACGATTCGCTGCGGAGTTCAACCACCCGCTGTGAACCCCTCAAGCCAACTCATCTCGGTGGATGGGGTCGATTGGTATCCGGAAAAATTCAGCGGTGGTTATCGTTTCACCACGATGCACCGCGCACTTTACATCGAAGTCAATGTACCCAGTGATTACTCACCTGAGGCTGATGCGCTGGCCGATATCTCACCAGCGGTCGCGTCCACGATCCCAGCCCCTGGCTGACGCACGTCGACCGAAAGCTCGTCAGCTTGTGATTGCTTCACATCTCGCACATCTAGATCAAGATCGAATCTGATCACACTGTCCCCCTACGCGTTATCGAGCATTATCGCCACACCAGTGTGCAACCAAAGCGTCCGCTTCACGTGTAAACGCAGCAACAATCCACGCGTGGCTCACAGCTAATCGTCGTCTGACCGCACTTCAACAATCCGGCCCCGAACCCGAGGCTGCCCATCTGCACTAGGTTTACCAAACGTCCGAACCGTGATCCTCGTCCGATCGGCTCGAAACAGATCATGCGAATATTCAAATGGTCGACCATCGGCATCTGTGGTGGTGCGGGTCACTGAGATCAGAGGTGAACCGGCAGGAACATCCAGCACAAGAGCCTCATTGTCACCGGCAGAGAGCACTTCCAGTTGCTCGACTGCTTCGTAGGGGCCGACCCCGTAGTCCTGTTCCATGAGCTCATAGAGCGATCCACCCAGGGAACGCTCCAGAAGGCCCGGGAATCGTTCAGCTGGAAGTTGCACGTGTTCAAGGGAAATCGGCATTCCATCTGCGAGCCGAATACGAACAAGGTCGAAGACAAGTTCGTCGCCGCGTAGCCCAAGTGCTTGGGCCGCATCACTCTCGGGCGCTATGACCGACGCACTGATGACGCGGGTCCCAGCAACGTATCCCTGACCGCGCAACAACGCGGGGACTCCAACAATCCGGGAAAGATCTCGATCAATCTTCTCTCGCGCGACGAAGGTGCCACCACCACGTCCGGGGACACGACGAACCGCCCCATCCAACTCAAGAGCAGCAAGGGCCTGACGAACAGTTGACCGACTAACACCTAACTGAGCCGCCAGATCTCGCTCAGCACCCAATCGCTGCCCCGGCCGCAATGCCCCCGAGCGAATCATCGACACCAAATTCCGGCGCGCTTCATCAGCCGTGGGACCGAGGGTGGCCTCGTCAGCGGTCATCGACATCCTTTACGCCCGCGTGCCCCATAGGCACGTACGCCGAGACTAACCTGCGCTGGCTACTGCGTTACTTCAAGCGCTGCGAGAGATTCGGGAAGAATCTGACCACCGTCAACGATGAGCGCCTGACCCGTGACGTATGCCGCCTCATCGGTTGCAAAGAACAACGCTGCATTGCCGATGTCGTCAACCTCGCCCAGGCGTCGCAGCGGAATCGAGGATTCCATCGAGGCCCGGTATTCGGGTCCCATCTCGGCCAAACCTTCCGTGGCGATATTGCCTGGAAGCACAGCGTTCACCGTAATTCCGCGGTGTGCGAATTCAATGGCTGCAGTCCGCATGAAGCCCAGCTGAGCCGCCTTGCTGGCGCCGTAATGAGCCCAGCCTGGGAAACCCGTAACGGGGCCAGTGATGGACGAGGTCAAAATGATGCGCCCGTGTCCGGAGGCGGTCAACGCAGGCAGACACGCCTGCACGGACAGGAAGGTGCCTTTCACATTCGTGTCGAACACCAAATCCAGGTCAGCCTCGGACATCGTCGAGAACGGCGCGCCAGGGAAGATCCCAGCATTCGCACACAGCACATCGATACCGCCGTTGCGCTCGATGGCAGTCGCGGCTATCTCTTCGTTGTGAGACTTCTGCGCGATGTCACCCAGAACGTACGTGACAATGCCACCACCAAGGGCCGTCAACTCTGCTGCGGCAGAAGCAGCTGAGGCTTCATCGCGACCAGTGATCAAAACATTGGCACCGGCCTTGGCGAATACACGCGCAATCCCCTTGCCGATTCCCTTGGTTCCACCGGTGACGATGACCGAACGACCAGCGATCGAGGTAAACATGTTCACTCCTGCTCTTGGCGACTTACATGTGGTGGTGGTTGAGATCTAACTACTAACTGAAGCGACTTAGGTACGTCTCGGCAAGATCACATGAGGTAAACGTGAACTCAGACCCAAGTGCCTGCGCCTCGGGGACATTTGCGTGATCGCCAATCCATGCCACCAGAAGCAGTCGGCGCAGCATGACGAAGGTCGGCAACTCCGCGATTTCTTCTGCCGAAAGGGTGCCCTCCGTCAGATAACCGCTGATCCACGAATCGATCAGTTCGGGCACCACTGGGTAGTGCTCGATGAACGACAGTGAGGAGCCGAGATCGTAGAGATACCAACTGAATCCGCAATCGTCAAAATCGATCACGTTCACGTTGGGCCCATCAACAAGCAGGTTTGCCAGGCGCATATCTGCGTGCACGAGGCCGAATCGGTCGGGACCTTTTCCGAAGGCTTCTAGACGGTTCTTGACCGCATCAGCGCAGCGGCCAAGTATGAGTAGCTCAGCCGGGCCCACACCCATGCCGTCCTGCCACCGCCCCCAATGGCCCCGTTCACCAAGTGACGTGTCGTAATCCCACGTGAACCGGGTGAACTCCGCCGGTCGCTGCCACGTCTTTGCATGACGATGCAGCCGTGCGGTGATTGCACCCACTTGGGCGAAGTCGGAAACCAACCTCTCCTGCGGGGGCTCAACACCGGTTAACCACTCGAAGGCGACGACGAATCGTTCTTCACCGTCGGGGTGTGGAACAACGACGATGTTTCTGCCATCGGGAGTGGACCGAATAGGAGCTGTCTGCACGACCGCATCATGACGAAGCGCCTCGATCCACGTGAGTTCACTTTCGATCGCTTCACGCGTGTGATAGCCAGTCCGATGCACCCGCAAGACGAAGCGTGTGTCGCCATCGTCCAGCCTGTACGTCGCATTCTCAGAGACGTTAAGCAGTGTCAGTTCAGCATCCGGACGTCCGTGTTCTACGGCAGCAGCACGTGCAAAGACCTCAAGCCGTTCAGTATCGAGCGCCTCGCTCACACCAGCTCCCTTTCACTTCCCCGAGATACGAGCACCACTAAAAGCGATCACATCGCGTGGTAGTGCGAGAGATTACTGCCCACGGCCTTCGATTGACTCAAGGACGCGGGTAATTGCCTCCTGCGCTTTGAGAACACCGGCGGTTGTGCCACCGATGTACACACGACCAGCGGCGCCGATCATCTGTACATCAACAAGCACATTCTCCGGGGCAACCTTCTCGGCCTCGTTGGCAGCAACGGCCGCAAAGAGCGCTGGGGTCATTTCGTACACCAGCAAGCTTTGCCCGGGCAGGAGCATGGACGCCTGCCGGTTTCGGTTGATAATCACTGCGTGCTGATCGGTCACATTCTCAATGACGTCGTGATACAGAACGCGAGGTGCCAACTGATCGGTCGGCACCGCATTGAGTCCACTGAGAATCGCCTGGCCGGCCGCCATCACGTCATCAAGTGATGACGAGTGGATTTCCAAGACGCCGAACTGACGTTCGACGAACAAGATGCCCGGCTCAATATCGGGCACGCTCGTAAGCGCGAGGTGCGTGACTCGCTCAATAGCAAGCCCTGGTGCAACCTCGACGATAAGCGCGTGCTGACCGGCGAACGGCGGGTACCCGCGAGCACGCGTCGGCGTGCCCATGTACGCGGCGAACTGCTGCTGGAGGTCTTCCACCAGCAGGTAGACGCGTAACTCAGGTCCCGCGAACGGGACTGAGGTCACGCTGACGCCTCACCCGAAACGTTGAAGTGCTTCGAGAGCTCGTTGTGCGGACGTGGGATCACGTGAACGGAAACCAGTTCACCAATCGATGACGCCGTCTCGGCACCAGCTTCGGTTGCAGCCT
>CANGPO010000083.1 GCA_947455705.1 Actinomycetota bacterium
CCCCGTTAAATACGATGGGTGAGCAACACCGGAGGCCGGCACTGCTCACCCATCGTTAGGCCGTCGTAACGACTAGATCTGATCCTTGATTGCCTCGGCGGCCTGATCGACCATGCCGTCAGCCGCGTCCGGGGTGACGCTCTTTACTGCTTCGGCTGCCGAGTCGACTGCACCGTCAACGGCATCGCCCATACCTGCGGCGTCTACAGCATCTTTGGCCGCATTGACCATGTCATCGAGTCCCATTTTCACTCCTGATTAGTGTGTTTGGCGGATGCCGGTTGGCAATGAGCCGCCCCTGAGTATGTCGCGTCACATCCAGCCACGCCACACCTTCAGGGAACTTTTGAGGTACCCAAAAGGTATGACACAGCTCGATCGACGACGCCATCACGGCTCCGCCTCCTCCGCCATCTACGCGGGCATCTCCTGCCGAGCGCGAGCCGACTCGAGCGCGAGGTGCACCGCGCCTGTCACCGGCGCGGCGGTGACGATCGACAGCGCGGCAAGCGGCGCGCGCTCTGCCAGTGCTCGCCGGGCTGCATCAACCAAGAGAGCGGGGCCGGCGGCTCCGATGCCACCTCCGAGCACGACCGGCACGGCGGCGCGAGCAAGCCCGAGCCGAGCGAGCAGCGACCCTGCGAGCAAACCAATTTCTGTGCCCTGTCGTTCGATAAGCGAGATTGCCACGGGGTCGCCAGCGTTCGCGATCTCGACGATGTCAGCTACCCGACCCCACCACAGGGAAGACGACTGTTCCCCCGTGTGCACCGCAAGCGTTACGTCATGGACAGTGGCGCATCCGGTCCAGCGAAGCAGTGCATCGCGTAAAGCTGTCGGCTCACCGCGACCGTCCTCCGCACGCGCAGCAAACCACAGCACCTCGTCGGCCAGACCGCCCGCACCTCCCCAATCGCCAGAGATGTGGCCGAGGGCCAGTACGCGCGCAGTCGCACCATCAGCGCGCACGGCCACGCCATTAATCCCTGTGCCACATACGATAACGGCAGCGTCCGGTGCATCTGTCCCAGCGCGCAGTAGCGCGAATACGTCGTTGTCGACCACGCACGAGCGCGATGCCCACGGCATCGTCGACACGGCGGCGTGCACGGCTACCTGCTCGGAGTCGAAATCGATCGAGGTGAGGTAGCAGCCAGCGTGCACGACATCCGTGGGCTGCACGCCCGCATTCATGAGAGCCGCTGTGACCGCCTCGTCGAGCACCGCGACCGCTGCCTCGATACCAATCTGGTGGTGCGAACACCCGGCACCGCGGCTGGTTCCGATGACCTCGCCGGTTGCAATGTCGACGACCGCTACGTCCGTTTTGCTACCACCGCCGTCGACTGCAACGACGACCTGTCGATTCATGATCGAGCCCACGGTAGGTATGCCTGGTTGCCGGCGAGCAACGCGTCGGTAAGTGTTTCGGCCACGTCGTACTGGCCGACCAGGGGGTGCGCGAGAAGCGCTGCAAATACGCGATCGCGACCGCCAAGCGTCGCGGCGTCGAGCGCGAGGTCTTCGTACGCGGAGACGTTCGCGACAAGACCTGCGAAGAGCGGCTCGAGAGGTGCGGCCGGCCGCGCCACAACCCCGGATGACGACACATCGCACGGCACCTCGATCACCGCATCGTCGGAGAGGAACGGGAAGTGCCCGTCGTTGCGCACATTCGCCACATGCACTCCGGCGTGCTGCGGCCCGCCGAGCAACGACGCGATCAATGCCACGGCGGCCTCGGAGTAATACGCGCCACCGCGCTGCTCGAGAAGGGCGGGCTTAGCCACGAGCGTCGGGTCACGGTACATCTCGAGCAGTTCGCTCTCGATGCGCTGCACTTCTTGCGCACGGGTGCCCGTGGCCTTCAACTCACGCACAACTTCGTCATGCGCGTAGAAGTAACGCAGGTAGTACGACGGCACGACACCAAGACGATCGATGAGCGAGCGCGGCAGTTCGAGCCGCTCGGCAAGGTCGTCACCATGCTCGGCGAGCAACGCTGGAAGTACGTCGCGACCGTCAACCTCGACGCCTCGGATCCACGTGAGGTGGTTAAGCCCGGCATGATCAAGGTGCACTTCACCCGGAGCGATTCCAAGCCAGCCCGCGAACAGGCGCTGGAAACCGATCGCCACGTTGCACAACCCCACCGCCCGGTGGCCCTCCTGAAGCAGAGCGCGAGTGACGATCCCGACCGGGTTCGTGAAGTCGACGATCCATGCATCCTGCGTCGCGCGTTGGCGCACGGCCTCAGCGATGTCGAGCACGACGGGTACCGTGCGCATCGCCTTAGCGAGACCACCAGCACCAGTCGTCTCTTGGCCAACGCAATCACACGCCAGCGGAAACGACTCGTCGCCTGCGCGAGCGGCCTGACCACCAACGCGCAATTGGAGCAACACAGCAGACGCACCGTCGATCGCGGCGTCGCGATCAGTCGTCAGAGTCAGGCGAGTCGTAGCGCCGCGCTCGTCCAAGATGCGCTGCGCGAAACCACCCACGACGTCGAGTCGCTCGGCGTCCGGATCCAGCAGCACGAGCTCGGCAACATTGAGCTGATCTCCGAGCCGGGCTAGACCGTCAACTAACTCTGGTGTGTACGTCGATCCGCCGCCGACGACAGCCAGTTTCATGTCGCTCATCCCTTTACTCCGGTAAGTGTGATGCCCTCGACAAAGACCTTCTGCGCGAGGAAGAAAACAATGAGTACGGGCAGCATGGCGAGAATCGTCGCTGCCATCGTGAGGTTCCACTGCACCTGGTAGAGGTTGCGGAACGATGCGAGTCCGAGCGAAATAGTCCAGCTATCTGGGTTCTCGCTGGTGTAGAGCGTGGGGCCGTAGAAGTCGTTCCAGCAGAAGAAGAACATGAACATTGCTGTGGCGGCAATGCCCGGCTTTGCCATTGGCAGGATCACCTTGGTCATCACTTGCCATTCCGAGCAGCCGTCGACGCGCGCGGCGTCCGCGTACTCCTGCGGGATGGTGAGAAAGAACTGACGGAGAAGGAAAATGCTGAACGCGTCGCCAAGCAGATTCGGCAGGATCATCGGCCACAGAGTTCCAGTGAGGTGTAGCCGCGTCCACATCACATAGATCGGCACCTGAGTCACCTGCGGCGGAAGCATCATCATCATGAGCACGACGACGAATGCGATGTTACGTCCCTTCCACTGCAACCGCGAAAGCGCGTAGGCAGCGGGGATACTCGACAACAACATGAACAGCGTGGCGAGCGTCGCGTAGAGAAGCGTGTTGCGTAGATAGAGCAGCATCGGCGCCTTAGTGAAAACGTCAACGTAGTTCGACGGATGCCAACTCTGCGGCCAGAGATCGCCGGTGAGCGCCTGCTCGCTGGTCATAAACGACTGAAACACGATGAAGACGAACGGAGCCAAGAACATAATCGCAACTGCGATGCCCACCGAGTGATCAGCGATGAAACTCAATCGCTTGCGACGCTTCGCCCGACGATTTCCGCGGGTATCGATGTCGCGGTTGGGCGCGCTCATTTGAGTCGTGGCCGTGATAGCGCTCATCGGGTTCCCTCCGCGCCATAAACCAGGCTGCGCGCACGTCGAAGCAGAATCAATGTCACGCCTAGTGAAACGGCGAACATCACCACGGCAAGGGCGGATGCGTAGCCGAGGTAGTAGTTCTTAAACCCCATGACATAGAGCCACTGGGCGTACGTAAGGGTCGACCCTTCGGGGTAGCCGAGCAGAGCCGCGTTGCCGCCACCCGTCGTCGCCTGTCCGGAAGCGACGGACGCCGCGACGACCGCTTCGGTGAAGTACTGCAGCGCAGCGATGACGCCGGTGATCGCCGCGAACATCAGCACTGGCGAGATGTTCGGCAGCGTGACGTAACGGAAGCGCTGCCACGGGTTCACGCCGTCGAGTGCCGCAGCTTCGTACTGTTCCTTCGGAACGTCGAGCAAACTCGCTAGGAAGATGATCATCAGATCGCCGACGCCCCAGAGCCCGAGCATGACCAGCGAGGGCTTCGACAGGGACGGGTCGTTGAACCACAGTGGTTGCGGTAATCCGAGTGCCCCGAGGATCTGATTAACAGGGCCAGTTGCTGGGTTAAACAGGAAGACGAACGCGAGCACGCCGGCGACGGGAGGTACGAGCGCCGGCAAGTAGAACACCGTGCGGAATAATCCGAGGCCCGACTTCAGTCTCGTCACCAATGTGGCGACTGCGAGGCCGAACAACACGCGAGCGGTTACCAGAATCACGACGAGCCACAGCGTGTTGTACGCCGCCTGCACAACCTGCGGATCCTTGGTGAACATGAACCGATAGTTGGTAAGCCCAATCCACTTCGGCGGCGACAGCAGGTCGTAGCGAGTGAAGCTCAAGTACACCGTGTCGATTAACGGGTAGATGAAGAAGATCGCGACCCCGAGCAGCCACGGGGTAAGGAACGCCAGCACGGTGAGGCGCTGACGACGACGCTTCGCGCGTAGCGCCGGGCTGGGCTGCCCGGCGCTACGCGCGTCAACCGCGATCGTCACGGGGCGGATCCCAGCGCCAATTGATCGTTGATCTGCTGGTCGACCGTCTTCAAACCGGCGGCAAGGTCAGTCACCTTGCCCGCTTGCCAATTCTGCGCAAACGTACCGAGCGTGTCCTGGTACGCCTTGCCACTCGCGGTCGTCGGAGTTGTGGTGCTATTCGCATTCGCGAATACATCAAGGAAGGTCTGGTAGTTGGCGTCCTTCTCGAGAGCAGGCGAGGTGAGCGCCGGCGTAGTGGTTGGCACGTTCTTGATGCCGTTGGCCACCGCGACGACTGAATCGGTGTCGGTCGATAGGTACTTCACAAGTGCCCACGCCGCCTCTGGGTTCTGCGACCCGCGGCCGATCCCGATCACGTTACCCGTGACGTAGCCGGCACCGTATAGGTCGGGCTTGGCATCATCGGTCGGGAACGGTGCGGTTCCGTACTCCAAACTAGGTGCCTCGGCCTTGATGAACGCGTTGCGATACTCGCCGTCGATCATCATCGCCACCTTGCCCTTCTCGAAGGCGTTGTCGGCTGAGAACTCTTGTCCGAGACCAGCAGTGAAGCGGGTGAGCTTGTCGTAGCCGTAGAAATCAACGAGCTTCTTCTGCCAGGTAAACATCGATGCCCACGCCGGGTCAGACCCGATATTGGACGTGCCATCGGCGTTGAACCAGGTGGCACCAAAACTTGGCGCAAAGTGCGCTGGCGCGTTTTCGTAGAAACCAAAGGTCGGTACGAAGCCGGCGACTTGGATGGCGCCATTACCGTCGAGTTTTGTGAGCTTTTCGGCCATCGCAGAGAATTCGGACATTGTCTTGGGCGGCGCCGAGTAGCCAGCCTCAGCAAGCAGTTTCTTGTTGTAGTACAGCCCGTAGGTGTCGGACAGCATTGGCATCGAGCAGCGCTTACCTTCGAACTGCGTGTAGTCACGAACCACAGTTGGGATCTGGTCGAGGTGGACGCCGTCACGCTTCACAAAATCCGACAGGTCGCGCCACGCTCCAGTGGAGCAGAACTTGCCAATCTGGTCGGTGGAGTACGACAGCACGACGTCAATGGGCTGGCCCGAAGCGATGGCCTGGATGGTCTTTTCGTCATCCTGCCCCTTCTTGACCTCCACCTTTACGCCCGGGTTGGCCGCCTGAAACTTATCGACGGCCTTCTGGATAGCTGCCGCCTCGCGGTCGGTGAAGAAGTGCCAGAACGTAACCGTCCCAGTCAGTTTTGCTGGTGCACTCGATATTGGTGCAGAACCTGCGTCGGTGCTTCCACTAGAGCACCCGGTGGCGACAAGTGCCAGTCCGGCTGCGGCCGCAGCAATCGCCAACACTCGGCGTCGTCCTCGGATGATGCTCATTTCAGTAGACCTCCTTGTTGGCGGTGCGGGGCATGGGAATGCGTTTTGCGGTTCCAGCGGGATTGGTGAGCCGGTCGATAGATGTACGTGCACTGCGGTCTCCCGCGGCTAGAACGAGGTCGCGCAAGCGTTCGGTCGCGATGGTGCGCGCTCCGACCAACGCGGGATCACCCGGGACCTCGCTCGGCACAATGGTGGTCGCAAGACGGCTCGTGGCACGCAGCGCCCTGGACGTACGGGATGCAAGTGCGAGGCCGCCGGAACGCCCGACCGCGCCACCCAGGATTACGACGCCGGGATCAAGCACCGCCACGATCACGCTGAGCCCCAACGCAATCCGGCTGGCGAGCTCGTCGAGGAAGGCACCTGCACGGGGGTCGCTGTGGTGGCGCCCAACGGCGCTAGCGACGACAACCTCGGGTGTGCGGCCGTTAATTCCATGTTCACGTGCAAGACGAAGCACCGCCGCTCCGCCGACGAGATCTTGAAAGTCGGGCCTTGCAGATCGGAGATCGCTCGCCGTAGCAGGCACCGGGATGTACCCCACCTCGCCCGCACCGCCGGCGACACCGCGATACAGAGTCCCACCCATGTCCGTCGCAAGGCCGATTCCGGTCGAAAGCCACAGCAGCGACGTGACGCCACCATCGTCCGCGGCACCGTGCCGTTCGGCCACGAGAGCAAGGTTTACGTCGTTGTCGAGCGTCACGACGACATCGTCATCGAAGGCCGCCGAAAGCGAGGCGACGATGTTTGGCACCGTCCAGTCAGGGATGCGGTCGGCGTAGCGCACGCGGTCCTGCGCAGGGTCGTACGAACCGGGTAGCGCGACGACGATTTCGCGAACCGTTTTCACCTTCGTATCAGCGATACCTGCTGCTTCGGTGATGAGGGCCCGCGTCGCAGCAGCTGCACCGCGCGGGAGTTGGGCCTTGGTGCGAGACACACTGCCCAGCACTGCGCCATGCGCATCGATTACGTCACACGTGATCCGCGATGGAGTCACGGTGAGGGCGGCTCCGCGAAGGTGACCGAGGATGACATCGTAGAGCCGGCCATTAGGGCCGCGTCGGCCGAACGTCTCTCCCGCATCGTCAATCAGGCCCGCTTCTTCAAGTCGCGCAAGCACCTCGGTGACGGTTGGCTTAGACAACCCAGTGGTTTCAGCGATATCAGCACGCGAACTCGGCCCGCGATCGAGCATCACCGCGAGCACCGTCCGGTCGTTGAGCGTCCGGAGGAGCGCGGGTCGAGCTGCGGACGTGCGCGCCATGGGGTCCTTACTTATTGGAAGGTTTCCTGTTAGATTCCGTAATCTAGGCGGGACGCAGGTCGCCGTCAATGATTTGACGCAATTGAAAGTGCGCCGTAATCCAACTGTGACGGAGTTCTTGATGACGGACGAAAACACGAATGGCACTTCATCGAACACCGGGGAGGTCTCTGCAGAACGGGACCCCGGACATGTGATGCGTGCCGAGATCGCCGAACAGCCCGACGTACTAGCACGCGTACTAGACCTCGGCCTGGCACCGGCCCGAGAAGCCGCGGCCGTGATTCGTGAGCGCAATCCCCGCTTCGTTTTGTTCGCCGCTCGCGGCACCAGCGACCACGCTGCTCTCTACGCCAAGTACCTCGTCGAGGTGAAGCTCGGTATTCCAGCGGGCCTTGCATCACCATCCACGATGACCGCCTATGGCGCGCGACCAGACCTCAGTGATGTTCTCGTGATCGCTGTTTCGCAGAGCGGCGGCTCACCAGATCTTGTCGAGACCGCGACCGTCTCGCGCGACTGCGGCGCAACAGTTCTCGCGGTGACCAATGCACCCGAATCCGAGCTCGCACGTGTTGCGGACCTTCATCTCGACGTGCACGCCGGCCCCGAACTTGCCGTTGCCGCAACGAAGTCATACACCGCCGAGATGCTCACACTGTGGCTGATGATCGACGCTTGGGTTGGCGGTGATGGACGTGCAGCGCATGCAGTCCCAGAGGCAGCGCGCAGCCACGTGGCACGTATCGGCGAAATGCAGGCATTGGCGCAGCGATACCGGTTTACCGATCGCATTTTGCTCACTGCGCGCGGCTATTCGTACCCAACGGCGCGTGAGGCGGCGCTTAAGTTGATGGAGACGTCTTACGTTGCCGCCCACGCATTTAGTGGCGCCGATCTACTTCACGGACCTCTTGCAATGGTCGATGCAGATCACCCTGTCGTCGCAGTTGTTCCGGACGGAGTGGGTGGCGCAGCCATGAGACCTGTACTTGAACGCCTCCGCGAGCGAGGGGTGGATCTCACGGTGATCGGTGGCCGAGCATCGATGCCGTTCGCAACTGTTGGAGTCGAGCTCGATCACGGCCTTACCGAGGACCTGTCACCCATCGCAGACATCGTGCTGCTGCAGCAACTCGCTCTTGTTATGGCCACAGATCGCGGTTTCGATCCAGACAAACCTCGTGGCCTATCGAAGGTTACTCGAACGTGGTGAGGCGGAGTTGGCGGGCGAACCACGTGCCGCGTTCCCACTTCGCCACCCGGTCGGTTGACCGTTAGTTAGTGACGGCGAACCAGCGACCCTCAGGGTCACTGAAGGCGAAACTGCGAATCCCGCCGTGCTCGCCGACCTCCATCGCCGTGACACCGCGATCAACGAGCTCCGCGCGCGTCGCCTCAAGGTCGTCCGCTTGAAGTGCAATCGACGGGGCTCCGAGATTCAGGCCGTACGGATTGTCGGCCATCATCGCCAACGAAACCAGTTCGAACGAGAAGGACTGATCAGCGAAACCGACCTGAATGATCGAGAATTCACCTGCCTGCTTGCGACCCTTCTCGACCATGCCTACCTGCTCGATCCAGAACTGACTGCAGACGTCCTGATCTGTCACGTACAGGACTACATAGTTGACGCGCATCGACTCTTCCCATCTGTGGCCTGAAATCCGGGCACGCCGATGTTAACAGTGGACCCCTCGGACGTGCGTGAGTCACACCTCAACAGCCCGTTCGTCATCAGAACCGTCACGCAGATTGAGGGCGCGACCCCTGCCTCTGCGGAAGCGCGCCACCCGTCAGGGTCGTCCATTGCACGGGTGCGGCCCCGGATCCTTGGGCCGGACCGTGGTGCTGGACGTAGTTCAGCGTGTGCGCGATCCAGAGCGCCAGTTCGCGAGCCGTCGCTGCGTCGATCTGGTGGCCGCCGGGTGAACGCTGAGCCACTGTCGGGCACCCGATTCATCAAGCAGGTACTGCCACGTTCGATCGAGCAGCTCGCGCGGGATGACGTGATCACCTTCACCCTGGGCAACGAACACCGGTAGGACGAACGCGCTCACCGGATGCCAGACGCTCGGTGTCGCGATCCGCGAAGGAGACGATCGCCAATCAATAGTAATGCGTCTCGTTACTATGGTTAATCGTCGCGCTACCCGAGCAACGAAGAGCCCCTGATCTCTCAGGGACCCGACGGAGTGGCTCAATGAGAGCGAGCGGGCGGCGTGGGTGAAGCTCATTGCCGTCGTCGAGCTCCTGCCAGGTGTTCTGGAGACGCAGCTGCGTCGGGGCAGCGACCTGTCACACTTCGAGTACTTCGTGCTGGCGATGCTGTCCGAGGCGCCAGAACACGCCTTGCGCATGACGACACTCAGCGAGCGCGTCAACGCAACGCTCCCCCGCCTGTCACATGTCGTACAACGCCTCAAGGGGCGCGGATTGGTCGAACGGTTCCCGTCCCCAGAGAAAGGCTCACCCAAACGCGGCGGGATGCCAAAGGGCTACAAGAAAACCCCCGAAAAATTAGTAGCGGGGGCAAGTGGCAGGGCGCGACCAGCGAGCTGCGTGCACACCGAGATCCCCTAGCGAAGCCGCACTTCCGCACCCGCGCCTGCACCCCGAGGAGGCACGCCTCGCATTCCCTAGTTCACAAACAACGTCACGCAGCCGAGCCAGACCAGGGCTTGATCTTCCTCAGTTCCGTCTCCAGCTCGCGCTGGGCAACCTCGATGTCGTACGCCGCCTGCGCTCGCAGCCAGTAACCGGCCGAGAGTCCGAAGAACCGACACAGGCGCAGGTCAGTGTCAGCGGTCACGGCGCGTTTGCCACTGACAACGTCACCGATACGTGGAGCGGGAACGCCGATCTCCTTGGCCAGACGGTAACGGGACAGCCCCATCGGGACCATGAACTCCTCCCACAACAACTCCCCCGGGGTCACCGGGGCCACCAGCGCAGCTCGCTTCGCCATCTCCCGCACCTCCTAGTGGTAGTCCACGATCTCAACGTCCGCGGGTCCCGCCTGCGTCCATCGGAAGCACACCCGCCACTGATCGTTGATCCTGATACTCATCTGCCCCTTGCGATTCCCCTTCAGCACCTCCAGGCGATTGCCCGGAGGAACCCTCAAGTCGTCCAATTGACCGGCGATCTCCAACTGTCTCAACTTCCGACGAGCCACAGCCTCGAACGCCACGAACCGACGAACGCGCTCACCGGATGCCAGACGCTCGGTGTCGCGATCCGCGAAGGAGACGATCACCAATCAATAGTAATGCGTCTCGTTACTATGGTCAATCGTCGCGCTACCCGAGCAACGAAGAGCCCCTGATCTCTCAGGGACCTGACGGAGTAGCTCAATGAGAGCGAGCGGGCGGCGTGGGTGAAGCTCATTGCCGTCGTCGAGCTCCTGCCAGTTGTTCTGGAGAGCCAGCTGCGTCGGGACAGCGACCTGTCACACTTCGAGTACTTCGTGCTGGCGATGCTGTCCGAGGCGCCAGAACACGCCTTGCGCATGACGGCACTCAGCGAGCGCGTCAACGCAACGCTCCCCCGCCTGTCACATGTCGTACAACGCCTCAAGGGGCGCGGATTGGTCGAACGGTTCCCGTGCCCAGAGAAAGGCTCACCCAAACGCGACAGGATACGTAGGTACTACAAGAGCAACCTTGTACCCACCCCGCGAACATTTACCCAGGAATTCAGGCGCCTACCTTGGGCTTGAGCTCAATGGACAGAGTCGTATCGAACGCATTTGCGATGCGTTCGAGGATGGGCAGGGTCGGCGTTGTTCCGCCGGCCTCGAAGCGTGCGATGGCCGGCTGGGACATGCCTGTCAGCGTGGCGAGGTCGCGCTGACTCCAGCCGCGGTCCTCGCGTAGGCCGCGGACTTGCTCCCCCAGTTCGAAGGCAAGTTTGGCGGCCGCATAGGCGGCCTCGACTGCAGAATCACCCGCACGAGCGGCCTTCAGGTCGTCCCACGATGCGCGTGCCATCACTGCTCCTCTTCCTCATCCTCGATGTGCCTGGCCTCAATGCAGGCAAGCATCGCCTTCTTCGCTCGAGCAACTTGCGCTCGATCCCTGTCCTTGGTCTTGGTGAAGACCGTCAGCAGGATGATCCGACGCCCCGGAGCGATCCAATAAGTAATACGGACCGCCTGACGTGACAGGTCGAATCTGAGCTCACGCAGCTTGCCGTCCAACTGCTTCGTATGCGGCTCGGAGAGCAGGACTCCCCTCTCGGCCAGCAGATCGATGTAGAACGATGCGTGACCGAAGTGGGCACCCGTGAGCCCTTCAAGCCAGTCCCGGACCTCCGGCTCAAGTTCTACCGAACCCCACGACATACCAACGATGATATCACCGCTTAAGTGGCCGCGGGTGAACTGTCCACACGGGTGAGGTGCGAGATACCGCGTGCCCTCATGCCGTTGAACAAAGTGACACTCACCGACTCGAACACCAGAAGCCGTCGCCCAGGAATCACGGGCCTACTCGGACGCGTCGGACGCGATCCGCACAACGCCAATAAGGCGCCGGTAAACCCCTCCAGGAGGGCTTGGACAACCGGGGTGAAATCAGACAAGGCCCCCGATTGGGAGGCCTTGTGTCACTTTTTTAGTAGCGGGGACAGTGTGCTGTTTCAGGACATATTTATCGCATGTTTCACGTCATCCTTATCACTTTCGAGGCACGGTTGGGCCAGCCTGCCAAGCATGTCCAAGCAGCGCGTCATCGTCGAAGCAGTCCTAGCCGGCAAGTCTCA
>CANGPO010000084.1 GCA_947455705.1 Actinomycetota bacterium
AGTTCACCCAGGCCTACACCGTCGACGTCAACAGCGAAAGCAGCAGTCTGACGATCGATGCCGGCCTGCGGACCGTCCTCAACAACTCGATAGCCAACACCGGCCGACGACGCAATACCTTCAGCGGCGAAGACCTCGTCGATCGTGTCTTGGCGCACGCCGAAGTCTTCCCCGGTCGCGAAGCAGGTGTCGATCAACGGCTTGATGGCACGGGCGAAGCGTCCGAGCACTTCGCGGGAGCGCGGATCGTATGGGTCGCAGTCGATTCCGGCTTTTGCGCCGCCAAGCGGAATGTACTTATCGCCCGGCGTGTAGACGACGGGTTCTTTCAATGACATGCCACGAGCAAGATCGCGTACCTCATCGATCGTGACGCCCTTACGCATGCGCAGTCCGCCACCGCTCAACCCGCGTGAGAGTCGATCGATCACGACGTAACCGTTGATACCGGTCTCGTCGTCGGTCCACGTAACTTCTAAATAGGACATGTCACTACTTCTCTTCGCGTTGGGCTTCGGGGACAACAATGACGGTGGGACTAGGATTCGTTCGAGCATGTCCGATTGCAGTAGTGAGGGCTTCGGGAGTGTCAACCCGCATGGCCGTGGCACCGAGTCCCTGAGCCAGGAGGACCAGATCACGCGGCGGGGCGGCCACGGCTATCGGCTGCTCACCCCGATCGAGCATCTCGTTGCGGATCTCGCCGTAGCCGCTGTTGTCGAATACGACGATCGCGATCGGCAGTCGCTCGGCAGAGGCCGTGGCCAATTCCGTCACGGTGAAGAGTAATCCGCCGTCACCACTGATCCCGACGATCTGACGATCCGGCGCAGCGAGGGCGGCGCCAATCGCCGACGGAACCGTGAAGCCGAGAGTGCCGAATCCCGTTGGGAAGTGCAGGGAAGCTGGGCGATGAGCGGTGAAGTTCTGGATGAATCCGTAGTAGACGCACATTGCATTGTCGGTGGCTATCACGGCATCGTCGTCGAGAGCGGCTTCGATCGCCGCCACCCACGGGAGCCAACGCTCACCGTTGGTTGCAGCGAGCGCATCGGCTGCTGCACGCACATCAGCAACCCACGGAGCAATCGTCTTAGGCGAACCATCGGTTCGAGAAGCAACTGCCTCGACCAGCTGCGAGACGATCTCGGCAGAATCCCCCACCAACATCACATCCGCCGAGACATTCACGTTTGCCATTCCGGGATCAATGTCGATGCGAATGACCCGACCAGTCGGCGTGAACGGTCCATAGAACAGATCTGACTGTGCGAGCTCAGATCCGATGATCAGTAGTACGTCCGCGGCATTGGCTGCCTCGACGACCGGCGGGGCCCACAACCGCGCACCGAGGGAAAGCCGGTGGTCACCTGGGATCACGCCGACGCCGTTGATAGATGTACCCACAGGTGCGCCAAGCAACTCGGCCAGCGCCACCACGGATGATGCCGCGGGAACGGCTCCCCCACCTACCGCGATAACCACCCGCTCAGCGGCAAGAAGTTCTTCCACCACCGCGTCGAGCACCCCTGGTTCAGGAACCGGTGACGCCGGGATTTCGCGAACAACGATCGTTGCGTCACCACGTTCTTCCAACAGGTCCAACGGAATTTCGACATGCACCGGACGCGGTCGCACTCCAGAGAAGTACGTAAACGCGTTAGCGATCTCGTCGGCAATCGCCTGATGTGTCATCGGGTGCAGGCAGGCAGCGGCAATGCGATCCATCGCACCCGTCTGATCCTTGGCTTCGTGCAGATAGCCGGTACCTGATCCACCGACCGGAAGCGAGCGCGGCATCGCCGGCGAGATCAACAGCACCGGGCTTGAATCTGAGTAGGCCTGTGCAATGGCCGTCACCGCGTTGAAGACGGCCGGGCCGCTCGTGACAATGGCAACCCCTGGACGCCGGGCCGTCCGCGCATAGCCGTCAGCCGCGTAACCAGCACCCTGCTCATGCGTGGTTGCGATGGTGCGGATTCCGTAACGACCGAGCGCGTCGAAAATCGTGAGGTTGTGGGTACCGGGAATACCCCATGTGACGTCAACGCCGTGCGCCGCAAGCGCAGCCACGACAACCTCGCCACCGGAGACATTCACCAGATTGTTTGCCACGTTATTCCTGTCTACCAAGCCACCCGCTACTGAGTCGTCAGTCAGTATGCCAGCCAAGCACTCCAGCCCGTGCAGTAGCAAACGAAATCGCGAGTCGACCACAATGAGGCCATGACTCAGGTCTTAAGGCTCACCAATCCGGATCATCGGGTGGATCAGCTCGCTGCCGATCTCGTGGCCGAAATGGTGGCGATCTATACGGGTATCCATGAGGCACCCCAACCACTCGACCCGCGCATTCGCTGGATCCTTCTTACCGATGACCAGGGCGCTCCACTGGCATGTGGAGGTGTTCAACCGTTAGACAAATCCGTGCCCGGCTCGCCACTGACTATGGGTGAAGTTAAGCGGGTCTACGTCGTCCCCAGCCACCGTGGTCATGGGCTCGGGCACGCCGTCATGAAGGAGCTCGAGGCATGGGCGCCCGAACTCGGCTTCACCCGGCTCGTGCTCGAAACCGGCCATCTACAGCCTGAAGCCATCGCCCTGTACGAAAGCCGAGGCTGGGTTCCGATCGATCGATATGGGCCGTACGCCTGTGAGCCATCATCAGTTTGTTTCGAACTTTCCGTCGCAGACTGATCAATTCCGACCGAAGAGAACAGGATCCGGCTGAAGGCTTTACACTTTCGGCTATGACCTCATTTGTTGAACTCACCGCGACGGACATCCCGCAGGAGCGTCGCCTCGTTACCGCGCTTCCAGGCCCCAAGTCCACCGAGCTTCAGGCTCGCCGCACCGCCGCGGTGAGCAAGGGCGTCTCGGGCATGCTGCCGATCTACATCGACCGTGCCGGTGGCGGCATCCTGGTCGACATCGATGGCAACCAGCTCATCGACATGGGCGCCGGCATTGCCGTCACCAACGTTGGTAACGCAGCCCCGGCCGTCGTCGAGGCCGTGCAGGCGCAGGTCGCCAAGTTCACACACACCTGCTTCATGGTGACGAGCTACGAGGGTTATGTCGAGGTATGTGAGGCCCTTAACCGCCTCACCCCCGGCGATCACGATAAGCGTTCGGCCCTGTTCAACTCAGGCGCTGAGGCTGTCGAGAACGCGATCAAGGTCGCCCGCGCCTACACCAAGCGCCAAGCCGTCGTCGTATTCGAGCATGGCTACCACGGACGTACTAACCTCACGATGGCAATGACGGCCAAGAACATGCCGTACAAGCAGTCCTTCGGCCCGTTCGCGAGCGAGATCTACCGCGTTCCACTGTCGTACCCCTTCCACGACGGCAACCGTGCCGGTGTCGATGTAGCTGCCGATGTAATCAGCAAGATCGAGAAGGAGATCGGCGCCGACAACGTCGCCGCGATCATCATTGAGCCAATCGCCGGCGAGGGTGGCTTTATCGTTCCCGCAGAAGGCTTCTTGCCACGTCTTGTGTCATTCGCCAACGACAACGGCATCGTGTTCATCGCCGACGAGATCCAGACAGGCTTCTGCCGCACTGGCTCTTGGTTCGCATCCGAGCATGAGGGCATCGTCCCGGACATGATGACGACGGCCAAGGGCATCGCCGGTGGACTTCCGCTCGCGGGCCTCACCGGTCGCGCTGAGATCATGGATTCAGTTCACGCTGGTGGCCTTGGTGGCACTTACGGTGGAAACCCCGTCGCCTGCGCCGCTGCTGTCGCGGCGATCTCAATCATGGAAGAGCAGGACCTCGCTGGTCGTGCCCGTGAAATCGAAGCTGTGATGATCCCGCGCTTGACGTCGATCGCCGAGAAGACCGGAGTCATCGGTGACATCCGCGGCCGCGGCGCAATGATTGCAGTTGAGCTCGTCAAGAAGGGCACGAACACCCCTGATGCTGAGCTCACCTCAGCGGTATCGAAGGCCTGCCACGCGCAGGGCGTCGTCGTTCTGACTGCTGGCACCTACGGAAACGTTCTTCGCTTCCTGCCACCACTGGTCATGCCGATGCACCTTCTCGAAGAAGCACTCGACATCATCGAGGAAGCATTCGTCTCGCTCACCAAGTAACGTCAACAACAAAGGCGGCTCTCACGACATGTGAGGCCGCCCTTGTTGCTTGTTCGCACATGGCTTCGAGGCTAGGCCCCGTCGAATGCCGCCTGTAGTGCAGCGACGTCGATCTTGTTCATGGTGAGCATTGCATCGCGCACTGCTCCACCACGCGTCGGATCACTCATAAGTTGGCCAAGCGAATCCGGAATCACCTGCCAGGACAGGCCATATGGATCGACGAGCCAACCGCAACGTCCCGGCTCGCCACCATTACGAGTGAGCGCGTCCCAGTAGTAATCCACCTCTGCCTGATCGGCACATGAGATGAACATCGACACGGCTGGGTTCAGTGAAAAGTGCGGTCCGCCGTCGAACAACATCAGCCGCTGGCCATTGATGACAACCGTGGCCGACATCAAGGAATCAGGACCGCTCGGAACACTGTTCTCGAGGGTGAAGTCGGCAAAGGCCTCCGAGTACAGAGCGACTGCCTCGGAGATCCTGCCGTTAAACCACAGGAACGGTGTTACCTGATTGGCGCGCGACGTCAACGATCAGACGTTCTGTGGGAAGCCGAGGTTGATACCGCCGTGACTCGGATCGAGCCAACGTGAGGTCACAACCTTGCCGCGGGTGAAGAAGTGAACGCCCTCGGTGCCATGTGCGTGGCTATCGCCGAAGAGCGAGTTCTTCCAACCACCGAATGAGTAGTACGCCATCGGCACGGGGATCGGCACGTTGATACCGATCATGCCGACCTCAACCTCGTTCTGGAAACGGCGGGCTGCTCCACCATCGTTGGTGAAGATCGCCGTGCCGTTTCCGTACGGGTGCACATTGACCATCTCGAGCGCCTCGTCATATGACGCAACGCGGAGCACCGAGAGCACCGGGCCGAAGATTTCATCGGCGTAGACGGACATATCGGTGGTGACGTTGTCGATCAGGGTTGGGCCGAGCCAGTAACCGCCAGGCTCACCATCAACCTCGGGGTTGCGGCCGTCCACGACGATCGTCGCGCCAGCGGCTTCACCAGCGTCAACGTAGGAGGCAACCTTGTCGCGGTGCACCTTGGTGACCAGCGGACCCATGTCGGTGCCGCGCGTACCGTCACCGGTACGAAGCTTGGACATGCGCTCGGTGATCTTGGCAACCAGTGGGTCAGCCACGTCACCAACGGCGACGAGTGCCGAGATCGCCATGCAGCGCTCACCAGCGGAACCGAAGCCGGCATTGACGGCTGCGTCGGCCGCAAGGTCGAGATCCGCATCCGGAAGCACGATCATGTGGTTCTTAGCACCACCCAGCGCCTGCACGCGCTTGCCATGTGCAGTGCCCGTCTCGTAGACGTAACGTGCGATCGGGGTTGAGCCGACGAACGAGATGCTCTTAACGTCCGGGTGCGTGAGAAGTGAGTCAACGGCCACCTTGTCGCCATGAACAACGTTGAACACACCGTCCGGAAGGCCAGCTTCCTTCCACAGTTCAGCGATGAAATTCGCCGCCGACGGATCCTTCTCGCTCGGCTTCACGATGACGGTGTTGCCAGCGGCAATGGCGATCGGGAAGAACCACAGCGGAACCATCGCCGGGAAGTTGAAGGGCGAGATGATTCCAACGACGCCGAGCGGCTGACGGATCGAGTAGACGTCGACCCCGGTCGAAACACCCTCGGAGTAACCACCCTTGAGAAGGTGTGGAATACCGCACGCGAACTCGAGCACTTCCTGACCGCGGGTCACTTCGCCAACGGCGTCGGAGAGGACCTTGCCGTGCTGTGAGGTGATGATCGCAGCGAGCTCGTCTTTGCGAGTGTTGAGCAATTCGCGGAATGCGAACAGCACCGAGACACGCTTAGCAAGTGAGCTCTTACCCCAATCAGCGAAGGCTGCCTTCGCCGCAGCAACGGCCTCGTTCATAACCTCAACACTCGCGAAGTCAACGACCCCGGTCTGAATACCAGTTGCTGGGTTGAATACCTCACCGGTGCGCTCAGCTGCTGCCGCGTACGGCGCGCCGTTAATCCAGTGGGGAATGCGAGTGAGTTCGGCCATGACGTGAGTTCTCCTTCACGGAACGTGAGACGCGACTCCTACCTCGGGCGCGCCTGTTACAGAGGTTCAGGCTATCTGGTCGGCGTGCACCGGCAAAAACGCGGGCGAGGCTGGCGGACCACCTCTACGAGTCGAAGCCCAACCCCACTTTGTCGAGGGACCGCAGCCACAGGTTTCGCTTGCCCTCATTGCGGTCGGCCTTATCGAACGACCATCGCGTCAGACCGATTCCGATCGAGCGCAGCGGCTCTGGTGGGAACGGCAGTGGCTTGGTCTTCACGTATTCAAGTTCGGTCAGCTCGGTTGGCTTGCCGGATAGCAGATCGAGCATCACGCGCGCACCAAATCGAGTCGCACCGACGCCGAGCCCGGTGTAGCCAGCGACGTAGGCGACCTTGCCTGCGTTCGCGGTGCCCCAGAACGGACTGAACCGTGAACACGTATCAATAGCGCCACCCCAGGTGTGAGTGAATGTCACACCGTCCAGTGCCGGCAGGAATTCGACGAGGTGCTGGGCCAACATCGCAAAGGTGTCTGGATTCGAATGGAACTTCGTATCCATCCCGTTGTTCTTGTAGTACGTGGCGTCATAGCCACCCCACAGAATTCGGTTATCTGCAGTTAGGCGCGTGTAATGGAATTGGTTCGCGTGATCGGCCAAGCCCTCACGACCAGACCAGCCGATATCACTCATCTGCTGATTGCTGAGCGGTTCGGTGCAGATGACGTAGTCGTAGACCGGGACGACGTAATTGCGAATTCGTTTGAGCAGTGGGGGGAAAGCGTTGGTGGCGAGGGCGACGCGCGGGGCACGAACACTCCCCTGCTCAGTCGTCAGAACCATCACCGTGCCATCTTCAGACATAGACGTGACAGGCGAGTGCTCGTAAATACGCACACCCAGAGTCAACGCCGCATCGCGCAGCCCCCAAGCCAACTTTGCCGGGTTCACGAGCGCGACATCGCGCTGCAAAATTCCACCCAGCGCCTTGGGCGAACTGATGACGGCACTCGCCGCCGCAGCGTCAAGACACTCCCAATCCTCGCCGTACGATCGCGCTGTCTCGACGGCTTCCTCCAGGCCGTTGAGCATGTATGACTCGGTCGCGAGGTTTACATCACCGACGAGTTCGAATTCAGCGTCGATCTGATACTGGGCAATTGTCTTTTGCAGGCCTTCGAGATTCTCGTGGCCGAGCCGCACCAGTGTGCGGATCTCATTCGGGAATCGCTCAAGACCATTGAAGAAACCGTGTGTAATCGACGTTGAGCAAAACCCGCCATTGCGACCACTTGCCGCCCAGCCGATGCGCGAGCCTTCGAGGATGACTACATCGCGCGTCGGGTCGTCTTCCTTGGCCTGGATTGCAGTCCAGAGCCCAGAGAATCCACCACCGATGATGGCAAGATCCGCGCTGTGCGCTCCGATCAGCGAATCAAGGGCAACGGGACGATCTGGATTGTCGAGCCAGATCGGCGTATTGATCGCACCGGCAACAGCGGCACGACTTTGCGAGGTTCCGATTGGTGAGTACGGCATTACTAACTCCAAGAGATTTTTCAAGGTGAAGCCGGGCTGGCTAGCCTCGGCGGAGCGAGCCGACCTGACGGTCGACCTCAAAGCGATGCGCTGTCGGCCCACAGGCCACGCGCAGCTCCCACCAATCCCTTCGGCGTCGGGCGAACCGACTGTCGTGTGCGTACTTACCTCATACTAACCGATTTACCGATCCCCGCTGTGCGCATTGCTTCGGAGACCTACCGATCCCCGAAGATGGTCCGATGCCAATCCTTGCGGGCATCACCCTCGGTCTCGATCGAGACATGCTTGACCTGGGTGTACTCATCGAAGGAGTACTGGCTCATGTCCTTGCCGAAACCAGATGACTTGTAACCACCGTGAGGCATCTCGGAGATGATCGGGATGTGGTCATTGATCCACACACAGCCAGCCTGCATTTCGCGGCTCGCACGCATACAGCGCATGACATCGCGCGACCACGCCGAAGCAGCCAGACCATATGGAGTGTCATTGGCCAGGGCAAGACCCTCGTCATCACTGTCGAATGGCAGCACCACCAAAACTGGGCCAAAGATTTCGTCCTGCACGATCTCGGAATCCTGCGCGATATCAGCAACAAGGGTGGGCTCGTAGTACGCACCATTGGCAAGCGCGCCACCGGGGATGTTGCCCCCGGTGACGATGCGAGCGCCATAACCGCGAGCGCGATCGATGAATCCAGCCACGCGATCACGCTGAGCGAAAGACACAAGCGGACCTTGATCCGTCGATGGGTCCAGCGGATCACCGAGACGAACTGTGCTCATGAGGTCGCCCACCCCTGCGACGAATGCGTCGTACAGAGGCCGCTGGACGTAGGCACGCGTCGCAGCGGTGCAATCCTGACCGGTGTTAATGAGCGCGCCTGCCACAGCACCGTTAATCGCAGCATCGAGATCCGCATCATCAAACACGAGGAATGGTGCCTTGCCACCCAGCTCAAGGTGCACGCGCTTAACCGTCTGCGAGGCGATCTCCATGATGCGTTTACCAACACGGGTTGAGCCCGTGAACGACACCATGCGCACGCCGGCGTGACCGATAAGTGCTTCGCCAGCAACTGGGCCCGTGCCGGTGAGTACGTTGACGACTCCGTCCGGAATGCCAGCCTTCGTGCAATCCTCCGCGAGCATGAGCGCGGTCAGCGGCGTGAGCTCAGATGGCTTGAGAACAATGGTGTTTCCAGCGGCGATCGCCGGCAGGACCTTCCACATTGCCATCTGCAACGGGTAGTTCCACGGTGCGATCGATCCGACAACACCAACAGGCTCGCGGCGCGTGATCGAGGTGTGCGCACCGTCGTACTCAGTCGAGGCTTTGCCTTCGAGATTACGGGCAGCACCGGCGTAGAACGACACGTTGTCGATCGAGCCGGGCACGTCGAACTCGCGCGACAACTTGATGGGCTTGCCGGTCTGAGACGTTTCGACCTGTGCGTATTCCTCAGCACGGGCGGTGAGAACGGCGGCCAGTTCGTTGAGGGCAGCCGCGCGAACACCGGGAGCCGCCCGGCCCCAGTCCCTTTGAGCTTCGGCGGCCGCCGCAACGGCAGCATTCACATCGTCAGGGCCAGCCAAGTCGACGGTCGCAACAACCGAACCGTTAGCCGGATTGACCACATCGTGCGTGGCACCACTCGTGCCCACTCGCGTCGAGCCGCCGATGTACTGATTGCCTGCCATGACTTTCTCCTCAAAACGCTGTGAGCTGCGGACCGCGTCACCGATCGCCAACGGCGACGACACTGACGCTGGCCTCACCCTAAACCTCTCGGCGTTCGCTAGGAATGACCGAGCCATAAACGACCCCAGAATGCTCCCATGGGGGCGAGCAAACACGTTTTCCGCAGTGGAACAGACCTTCAACCCACTGATTCCGCATCTTTTTCGGGCAATTCATGCGGAATCCCTTGCTTATCCGCAGTCAATGGCAGACGATGAGTGGGTGGCAATCCGCGAACGTGTCGCCCCCACGGGCCTCGATGAGGTCAGCAAGGCGATCATCGAACAGCTGCAGCAAGATGGGCGCCGCTCCTATGCGTCCATCGCGGTTGCGGTGGGATTATCCGAAGCCGCCGTCCGTCAGCGTGTACAACGACTGACTGATGCGGGTGTTATGCAGATCGTGGCAGTGACCGATCCCATGCAAGTGGGATTTGCCCGGTCAGCCATGATCGGCGTCAAGATCGATGGCGACATTGAGATCGTTGCCGACAAGATGGCTGCGATGACCGAGGTCGATTACCTCGTCATCACGGCCGGTTCGTACGACGTCCTCGCTGAGGTTGTGTGTGAGGACGATGAACACCTTCTCGAGGTGATCAACCGGCGCATCCGGGCCATCCCGGGTGTGCGTGAGACAGAAACGTTCGTCTATCTGAAGCTGCAAAAGCAGATCTACACATGGGGTACTCGATGAGCTTCGATCCACAGCAAGCCCAGCAACTCAATGATTCCGCACGCGATCACTTGTGGATGCACTTCACGCGCCACTCAACCTACGAGCACGGCTCTCCGATTCCAATCATCACCCGCGGTGATGGCGCGTACATCTACGACGTTCATGGCAAGCGCTACCTCGATGGGTTAGCCGGCCTCTTCACAGTGCAGGCCGGACATGGTCGCGCGGAGTTGGCTGATGCCGCTGCCAAGCAGATGCAAGAGCTCGCCTTCTTCCCGCTGTGGTCATACGCACATCCGTCATCGATCGAGTTGGCTGAGCGTCTCACCCAGTACACCCCAGGTGACCTGAACCGCGTCTTCTTCACCACCGGTGGTGGCGAGGCCGTCGAGTCCGCATGGAAGCTTGCTAAGCAGTACTTCAAGATGACCGGAAAGCCGATGAAGCACAAGGTCATCAGCCGCTCGGTCGCATACCACGGCACCCCGCAGGGCGCGCTGTCGATCACGGGTATCCCGGATGCCAAGAAGTACTTTGAGCCACTCGTTCCAGGTACCTTCCGCGTTCCGAACACGAACTTCTACCGCGCACCACAGCACGGCGACGATGCCGAGGCCTTCGGCCGCTGGTGCGCAGATCGCATCGAAGAGGCAATCGAGTTCGAAGGTCCCGACACGGTCGCCGCTGTGTTCCTCGAGCCGGTTCAGAACTCCGGTGGCTGCTTCCCACCGCCGCCCGGATACCTTCAGCGCGTTCGCGAAATCTGCGATAAGCACGACGTACTGATGGTGGCCGATGAGGTCATCTGCGCCTTCGGACGTATCGGTGACATGTTCGCCTCGTCCCGTTACGGCATCGTCCCTGACATCATCACCTGCGCCAAGGGCATGACCTCGGGTTACTCCCCTATCGGCGCGATGATCGCCAGCGATCGTTTGTTCGAACCATTCAAGGAAGGCCACAACTACTTCGCACACGGCTATACCTTCGGTGGGCACCCGGTTTCAGCGGCAGTTGCGTTGGCTAACCTCGACATCTTCGAACGCGAGGGCCTCAACCAGCACGTTCGCGATAACGAGGGCGCATTCCGCTCAACCCTCGAGAAGTTGAAGGATCTCGATATCGTCGGCGACGTCCGCGGTGATGGCTACTTCTACGGCATCGAACTGGTTAAGGACAAGGCAACGAAGGAAACCTTCAACGATGAGGAATCCGAGCTTCTGCTCCGTGGCTTCCTTTCCAAGGCACTCTTCGAAGCGGGTCTGTACTGCCGCGCCGACGATCGTGGCGACCCGGTAATCCAGCTCTCACCACCGCTGATCATTGGTCAGACCGAGTTCGATGAGATCGAGCAGATCCTGCGCTCGGTTCTCACTGAGGCTCAGTCGATTCTCTGATCTTGAGTTTCAATAACAATGGGACGCGATGTACATCCGTGTACGTCGCGTCCCATTGCACATCCCCCAGTTGCGCAATAACTGCCGAAGGACATCATGAGCACCGCTGAGTTACCCGCACCCGGCTCGACGGATCGCACCCGCGTGCGTCGCTTTCCTGACAATGCCCGCTTCGATCGCGAGTTACTGCACTCGATCTTGGATGACGGACTGCTCGCCTACGTCGCCGTCACC
>CANGPO010000085.1 GCA_947455705.1 Actinomycetota bacterium
CGATTACTCAACGCACCCAGCGAGATCATTGACTACGGACGCGAAGAACGCATCGTCCCACCCGGATTACGACGCGTCCTCGCACGCCGAGACGGCGGATGCTTGTATCCGTCCTGCACCCGACCACCACAACACACACATGCCCATCATGTTCAACATTGGGCCGACGGTGGCACCACCGATCTGGCAAACCTCGCATCCGTATGCACCACCCACCACCACGCCATCCACGACAACAACATCACGATCACCCCAACCCCCGGCAAACAACCCAACCAACCCGGCTACTGGACCATCGAAAAACGTGGTCACTCATGAGTGCTGCGCGGTCTCGTCGACGAACCTGCCGATGGGGCGGGTCGAGTATTCTCATGTGGTTATGAGGGTTTCGTTGAAGAATCCGGGGGTGCAGGCCGGGCTAGCGTCCGCGCTGCTGTTCGGTGCCTCGACACCCCTGGCAAAGCCATTCGCGTCGAACTTCAACCCATTCCTTGTGGCGGGTTTGCTGTATCTCGGATCAGGTCTCGGATTACTTGCCTTGCGAGCCATCCGGGGAAATCCTCGGTTGGAACTGCCGGCGTCGAACAGGGCGTCGCTTTTTGGGGCGGTGTTCTTTGGCGGGGTGGTGGCTCCGGCGCTCCTGATGTTCGGCTTAAGTGCGATGGCAGCATCTGACGCCTCACTGTTGCTCAACACCGAAGCCGTTTTTACGGCGGTGATCGCGTGGTTTGTGTTCAAGGAAAACTTTGACCGAAACATTGTCGCGGGAATGGTCGCGATTGTTGCTGGGGCGGCGATTTTGTCGTTCAGTGGCGACGCGTGGCGGTCTCAACTGCTGTCAACATTGGCCGTCTTGGGTGCCTGCCTGTGCTGGGGTATCGATAACAACCTGACTGGAAACGTGGCAGCCGGTGATGCGATTTCGCTGGCGTCCATCAAGGGCTTGGTGGCGGGCCCCACAAATCTCGTATTGGCCGTCGTGGTGGGTGCTTCTGCGCCACCAGCAGGTTCGATCGCGGCACTGCTGGTCTTGGGCTTCGTGTGTTACGGGTTGAGCCTGGTGCTGTTCATCCTTGCTCTGCGACGGCTGGGTACCGCCCGAGCTGGGGCCTACTTTTGTGTTGCACCCTTCTTCGGGGCAATTCTCGCCCTGGCCCTTGGTGCGCCCCTGACATGGCAGATCGTAGTGGCCGGCTGCTTGATGGCGGTGGGAATCTGGCTGCACCTGATTGAGAACCACGAGCACGAGCACTCACATGGCGATCTCGAGCACAAGCACCCGCATTCACCGGATGTCACTCACCGACATCCCCACTAGTGGCCACTTTGCGGGTAGATCAGATCGTGTCAGTCACCGGGTGCGGCTAGGGTGCAGATGTGTCCTTAGCCTTGTACCGCACTTACCGCCCGGGCCGGTTGACTGACGTCATCGGTCAGGAGCATGTGACGGAGCCACTTGCGCGGGCCCTTGATTCAGGGCGCGCCCACCACGCCTACCTGTTTACCGGCCCCCGTGGCTGCGGTAAGACGTCCTCTGCCCGCATCTTGGCGCGGTCGCTCAACTGTGTGCAGGGCCCCACGTCCGACCCATGTGGTGTGTGCGTCTCATGTGTCGATCTTGCACCGAATGGCCCAGGCAGTATCGACGTGATCGAAATGGATGCCGCAAGTCACCGCGGTGTCGACGATGCTCGTGATCTGCGCGAAAAGGCCATGTATGCCCCGGCAATGAGTACCTATCGGATCTACATTATTGACGAGGCCCACCAGCTCACCAACGATGCCGCTAACGCCCTTCTCAAACTGATCGAAGAGCCGCCGCCCCACCTGAAATTCGTTTTTGCCACCACAGAGCCAGACAAGATCCTCGCGACGATTCGTTCGCGCACACACCACTATCCGTTCCGATTGGTGAGTGGTCGACGGCTACAAGAGCACTTGGCTTGGGTGTGTACACAAGAAGGTGTTCCGGCGGATCCCTTGGCCTTGGCCCTCGTCGCCAAAGCTGCCGCCGGGTCAGTTCGTGACTCACTATCAATTCTCGGACAATTGGTTGCAGGCTCGGGCACTGAAGGCGTGACGTACGCCGATTCCGTTGTGCAGTTGGGCCTTACGGATTCTGCCCTACTCGATGAAGCCATTTCCGCAGTAGCCAGGTCCGATGGTGCCGCCCTGTTTTCCGTAGTTGATCGGGTTGTTGAGGCAGGCCTCGATCCTCGACGCTTCGCCGCAGACATCTTGGAACGATTGCGCGATCTGATCGTGCTTCATCAGATTCCTGATGCTGAATCCTCAGGGCTCATTGATGTGCCCGATGAGCAACTTGCCACCATGCGGGAGCAGGTCGGTCAGCTAGGTCTCGCGCAGCTTTCACGAGCAGCGGACTTGGTCAACAACGGTCTGACTGAGTTGAAGGGGGCTACCGCCCCGAGACTCCAATTGGAGCTGCTGTGCGCACGTCTGCTGCTGCCCACCGCCGATGACGTCAGCGTGTTGGCTCGCGTTGAGCAACTCGAGCAGCGGGCCGCTGTGGCCTCCGTGGCTCCCATTGCGAGTGCGGCCCATAGTGCGCCTGCGCCCCCAGTTCTACCTACTCCGCAGGCGGCACCAGCGGCTCCCCCTGCTCCAACTGCGCCCCTTGCTCCAACGGCGCCCACGGCACCCGCGGCTCCAACGGCGCCCACGGCACCCGCGGCTCCCACGGCGCCTGCCACTGCGGCTGGGCCGCCGACTCGTCCAGCACGATCGGCTCCATCGGCTCCAGCTGATCCGTCGATCGGGGTCGCCGGTGTTGCAGGTCCACCGGCGCCGCCGAAGTTATCCTCGATTGCGCCCACGACCGCGGACGTCACGGCGGCTGGGGTTGCGGGGCTGGAGGCAGCCGGCTCTGAATCGGGTGATTCCGCGCAAGCGGCAGAACCGACATCGGCCAGTGCGCCGACAACCTCGCGTGCAGACACGACCTCGAATGAGGTAGCTGTCGATCTGGGCGCCGTCGTCACCATGTGGCCTGCTGTCCTGGAGGCGTTGAAGGCATCGAGCAGGGTTGCGCACACGTTGGCGGAGGGCTCGGCGCCTATAAGTCGCACCTCTAAGGCGTTGGTGATCGCCCATCCAGACAAGGTGCGGATGGATATTTTGCGCGGTAACAAGGGACACGTTGAACATCTGCGAATCGCCATCTTGGACGTAGCTCGCCTTGACACCGAGATTGACTTCACCCACAACCCGGATCCAGCCACGATCGTCGTTGAGGCTGGCGCCGAACCATCCCCTCAATCGCCTGGGAAATCCTTCGCGCAACCGGCAACACACACGTCATCGCAACCGGCCGCGGAACCCTCAGCGCAGAGCGCTGACGAACCGATCGATGAATCGCCGAAGAAGTCTGCACGCCAGCGGATGGCTGAGCAGGTGCAGGACGAGGTTCCCGCAGCTGAAGATGTTGCCGCTGTTGATGATGCCGATCTCGACGACTCCGGGCTGAGCGGGCTTGCACTCATTCAACGTGAACTCGGTGGCACAGTGATGACCGAGTATGACAATGATTAGCCATCCTGCACCGGGTGCAGCGACGACGGCCATCCGGGCAATAAGCGGGGTATCTGGCCAGATAGTGGGACGGAGTAACCGGTGTACGAGGGTGTAGTCCAGGACCTCATCGATGAGTTAGGTCGGCTTCCCGGCGTCGGGCCCAAGAGCGCCCAACGCATTGCCTTCCACATTCTTCAGGCTGACCCTGCAGACGTGAAGCGCCTAGCTAACGTCTTGCTCGAGGTCAAAGAGAAGGTCAAGTTTTGTATCACCTGCGGCAATGTCGCCGAGGACACCGAGTGTCGAATCTGTCGTGATCCGCGGCGCGATCTCACCGTGATCTGCGTGGTCGAGGAATCAAAAGATGTCGTTGCCATTGAGCGCACACGGGAATTTCGCGGGCGCTATCACGTTCTCGGCGGAGCAATTAGCCCGATCGAGGGTATTGGGCCGGACGATCTTCGGATCAAAGAACTCATGGTGCGCCTAGCTGATGGCACCATCACCGAGCTGATCATTGCAACGGATCCAAACCTTGAAGGCGAGGCAACTGCGACGTACCTGGCGCGGCTGATAGGCCCTCTCGGGCTTACGGTTTCACGATTGGCAAGTGGCCTTCCGGTTGGTGGAGATCTCGAGTACGCCGACGAAGTTACGCTGGGTCGCGCATTTTCGGGCCGCCGTACCGTCGAGAACTAGTCCGATATGCGAAATCCGCGTTCCACATTCCGGACGCGACGGAACTAAGGCGATCGCCCCGGTACCATTGATCTGTCATCGATGTTCGATCTGTGAGGTCGGTTCCCACCGTGGCTCTAGTAGTCCAAAAGTACGGCGGCTCATCCGTTTCCGACGCTGAAAGCGTCAAGCGGGTTGCTCGTCGTATCGTCGAAACGAAGAATGAGGGCAACGATGTTGTCGTCATTGTGTCTGCCATGGGTGATACCACCGATGAGCTCATCGATCTCGCCGAGCAGGTGAGCCCTCACCCACCTGGTCGTGAACTCGACATGCTGCTCACTGCTGGTGAGCGAATCTCCATGGCCGTTCTGGCTATGGCCATTCACGACCTCGGCGTAGAAGCTCGTTCATATACCGGTTCACAGGCCGGCTTGATCACAGACTCGAGCCATGGTCGTGCGCGCATCATCGACGTAACTCCTGGTCGCATCCAAGCAGCACTCGAAGATGGTGCGATCCCCATTGTTGCTGGCTTCCAAGGTGTTGCTCAGGACACCAAGGACATCACCACCTTGGGTCGCGGCGGCTCCGATACCACTGCGGTGGCTTTGGCGGCGGCACTCAATGCTGACGTTTGCGAGATCTATACGGACGTCGATGGCGTTTTCAGTGCCGATCCGCGCATTGCCCCCAAGGCCCGCCAGGTCCCTCGTATTACGTACGAAGAGATGCTTGAGCTCGCGGCCAACGGGGCAAAGATTCTGCATCTTCGCTGTGTGGAGTACGCACGTCGTTTTGACCTGCCCATCCATGTCCGTTCGTCGTTTTCGTCGAAGCAGGGCACGTTTGTGGTTTCTGATAAGTCAGCACCCGAAGGGGAAGCCGTGGAGCAACCAATCATTGCTGGAGTCGCGCACGACCTAGGCGACGCAAAGGTCACTGTCGTAGGCGTCCCTGACCGACCAGGTGAGGCGGCCGCCATCTTCCGTGCCGTAGCTGATGCGTCAGTCAATCTCGACATGATTGTGCAGAACGTTTCTGCAGCGTCCACCGGACGTACGGATGTCACGTTCACGTGCCCGAAGGCGGATGGGCAGAAGGCGCTTGCTGCTCTGGAGGCGGTCAAGGCTGAGATTGGCTTTGAAGAACTCTTGTACGACGATGACATCGCCAAGATTTCACTCGTCGGTGCCGGAATGCGATCGCACCCAGGCGTTTCGGCAACCTTCTTCTCTGCGCTCAGCGATGCAGGCGTTAACGTCGAGATGATCTCGACATCAGAGATTCGAATCTCGATCGTCACTCGCGCGGCCGATGCCGCTAAGGCAGTTCAAGCGGTGCACACCGCATTCGGTTTGGATGCTGATGGCGAAGCAGTTGTCTACGGCGGTACCGGTCGATGAAAGCCAATCCAACGGTTGCCGTGGTCGGAGCTACTGGTCAGGTCGGCACGGTCATGCGTCGCTTGCTCGATGAGCGCGATTTTCCTCTTGGCGAGATCCGATTCTTTGCCTCCGCCCGCTCGGCTGGCACGACATTGCCGTGGCGCGGTCGCGACATCATCGTGGAAGACGCTGAGACCGCTGATCTCACGGGTGTAGACATCGCCCTTTTTTCGGCCGGTGGATCGACGTCTAAGGCTCTTGCGCCGAAGTATGCGGCAGCTGGTGCTGTGGTGATTGATAACTCATCGGCCTGGCGGATGGATCCAGACGTACCGCTGATCGTTAGCGAGGTGAACCCGCAAGCAATCGCAGACATGCGCAAGGGCATCATCGCAAACCCCAACTGCACCACCATGGCGGCAATGCCGGTGCTGCGTCCGCTGCACGATGAGGCGGGGCTTCGACGACTTGTTGTCTCGTCGTATCAGGCCGTTTCTGGTAGCGGGTTGGCTGGGGTAGAAGAGCTCGAATCACAAGTGCGGGGTGCGCTTGATTCGGACGTGACGACTCTCGTTCATGATGGATCTTCCGTCGCCATGCCCGAGCCGACGAAGTACGTACGTCGGATCGCGTTCGATGTGATCCCGCTGGCAGGCTCGATCGTCGACGACGGTTCGTATGAAACAGATGAAGAGCAGAAGCTTCGCAACGAGAGCCGCAAAATCCTTGGTATCCCTGAACTCTTGGTAAGTGGCACCTGTGTGCGTGTACCAGTGTTCACTGGCCACTCGCTGTCTATCAATGCCGAGTTCGACTCTGCAATTTCGGTTGACCGAGCGCTGGAGATTCTTGCGAATGCTCCGGGCGTCGAGGTGACGGACGTGCCTACACCGTTGCAGGCGGCCGGCGCTGATCCGTCATTCGTTGGTCGCGTACGTCAGGATCAGAGCGTTGCCGGTGGTAAGGGCTTGGTGCTGTTCGTCAGCAACGACAACCTGCGTAAGGGTGCAGCACTCAACGCGGTGCAGATTGCGGAGCTTCTCGTTCGTTCCTAGTGTGAGCGGGCCTCGGAAGAGATGGCGTTGCGAAGCTAGGGCCACTAGTGGAGTTGGCCGGATATCGTCTGAGCTCCGGTGACTGCGTCCTCAACGGTTATCACGAACCGACGTCCGTCCTTAAGCAGGAGTTCAATGCCGGGACCTCTGCGAATCACTGCGGCGGATGCTTTTGCCCAAGGAATCCATCGGTAGCCCCAGCCACCCCACTTCATCGGGTCAACCATGATGGCGTCGGCGGATTGAATATCTGCGTATGTGATGACGCGGCTGGGCCAGCCGGTCGGTCCAAATCGAATCGACACGGCAGACTCGGCAGCCTGCACCCGCAACGAGGAGAAGTTGTAGGCGAGAAGGGCAACAAGTAAGCCCACGCCTATCGACAACCATCCCGGCCAAGTCGGCTCTTGGGTTCCCCGGAATGTCAAGAGCGTGAATCCGCCAATTGCTACCACAATGAGAGCGACACCGACGCCCATCAGTGCGGTGCCCTTGCTCGAGCAACTACCGGTCCAACGCATAGGCCTAGGTTAGTCGGCGCCTAGGTCAGCGTGGTGTAGTGACGGTCGTGGTACAGCAGTGGCGTGGGTGGGGTGTCTGGCGACATGACGACGTCATGTACCTCGCCGATAATCACCGTGTGAGTCGCTTGTTGCATCGAGTTAACGATGCGGCAGATGCACGTGGCAACGGCACCGCGCAGTACCGGTGTACCACTGTGGTGTGCTGACCACTCTGGGCCGAATCGCTCATCGCCATGCAGGCCCGTTCGGCCGGAGAAGTCTGTCGCGATCCCGTCTTGGCCAGCGGCCAATAGGTTGACGGAAAACCAACCCGTCTTGCGAAGCATCTTGGCCAGGCTGGACTCGCGATTGAGGCAGACCACCATCATGGGTGGTTCTGTTGAGAGTGAACAGACCGCCGTCGCAGTTGCTCCAGTGCGACCCGCGGTAGGGCTAGCCGCCGCCGCTACGGTGACGGTCGCCGCGAGTGAGCCCATCGCCCTGAGGAATTGATTCGTCAGTTCGGGATGGGCCGGCTGGATCGACTCGTCGTAGACCCACAGGTCCTCGCTGGTCATTGTTAGTAGACCCGTCCGTAGGTAGTTACTTCCCAATCAGTGACGGCCTGTTCCCATCGAGCTATCTCTGCTCGTTTGATGGCGATGAACACGTTCGCGAGATCTTCGCCGAGTGCGTCGACCAGAACTGAGTCAGCTTCCAACGAGGTGAGCGCATCACTGAGATTCGCTGCCACAGCTGGAACCTCGCCGGGGTTTTCCTCAGCGTTACCCGCGCTTGGAGCGGGTGGTTCAAGCTTGCGTTCGATGCCGTCAAGGGCAGCGGCGAGGAGGCCGAGTGTGGCCAGATGCGGGGATGCTGCACCGTCCGGTGTGCGATGTTCAATCCTCGTGGCGCTACCTCGTTGACCCGGAATTCGAATACTGGTTAGTCGGTTGTCGAGCCCCCACGTACCGTAGTAACCGGCCAGCATTCCCGGCCGTAATCGCTTGTACGAGTTGATGGTTGGGGCAAAAAGCGCAGAAAGTGCGGTGTGGTGCTCGATCAAGCCGGCAATCGCGTGACGACACAGTTGTGAGATGCCATCAGGTGATGAGGTGTCTGCGAATGCGTTTGATCCTGTCGAGTCATTGGCACTCATGTTGAGGTGCATGCCGTTGCCAACGAGGCCGTCGAATGGCCGTGCCATGAATGTTGCGCCCATGTCGCGGCCGAGGGCGATCTCTCTGACCATGTCACGGAAAAGGAAAGCAGCGTCCGAAGCCGTCAACGCATCGCGATAGCGAAGTGAAGCTTCCACTTGACCGGGGTGGAACTCACCGTTCATTCCCTCGATATCCAGGTGGGCGCGATGCCCGGCGTCGTGGATTGCGTCAAGAAGGCCACTGGGATCGGCCCCGGGTCCTGTGCCATAAACCCGATGCATAGGCACCGCGAGCGGCCCCGACTTGAGGGTTGGATCCGCGCTCAGGAAGAACTCCATCTCGAAGCCGATCATGGGATCGAGTCCCAAGGCGCGCCACTTCGAAACATGCTCACTCAATCGCGTACGGGCACACAGTGGAAGCGGGCGACCGTCACTGAAATGCAGATTCGTCATGGCGATGAGGCCGTTATCCCACGACGGACGAACCGTGGTTGGGTCGAGCCGCGCTTCCATGTCGGGGAAGCCGTCACCGACGGAGTAGTTGGCGATATCGTCGAACTCAAGGTCAAGGCCTTGAATCATCACGGTGATTGCGTAGTGGGTTGGATGCTCGCGGTGACTCTCGCGAACGACCTTTCCGTGGCTCAAACCGAGGATGTCGGTGAAGAGCAGCCTGATCCGCTCGTCGCTGTCGCTCATGTTTGTGTCCCGTCTGGTGCTGCCAATTCGCCCTGCAGGCGTCCATTCTTCACGACGGCCGTACCGTCCAGTTCAACGGTGCACTCACGCATAGGTAGGTCGAAGTGGCATGGGGAGAATCGTTGGGCATTTTCATTGGCGCCGGTGCTGTACATGAAGTTGCCCTCGAATGCGCGTGCCTCTGTTCCGTTAATGTCGCTGCGGTCATAGAGGTCGATGTAGTCCCACCGGGCAGCCGGATTCATACCCCAGCCAAGGTGTGACGAGGCGTAAGCATCGCGGCTGTTGAATGCCGACATGTAGCTCGCCAACTGTTTGGCCTCGTATCCGTCACCGGTGATGTCGGTGACGTAGTCGTCCACCACGGTCAGGGTGATAGGTGAGGTTACGTACTTCTTGAACGTCAGGTTGATATCGCCGGGTGCAAGGACGATGGTTCCGTTAACCGTGCCCGGTGCGGGGAACGCTAGAACGAGGCCGCCGGGCCAATGGGCGATACTTCCAGGGCCGTCCGTGACACCGGTTGAGCCAGCGCGGAAGGATCCATCGAGGTGCACGGTCAGATCGGTTCCTGCGTCACTCGTCACTCGCATGGTTGCGGCCGCGCAGATCATCTCGTAGCCCTTGGCCACGCGCGCAGCCATCCCGACGTCGTGGGGAAGACGTTCGAAATTCTCGGGATGCTCATTGCTAATCATCAATACTCGCGTGCCGGCACCGAGGATCGCCCCAAGTTCACGTGAGTGAAGGAGCCCCTCAACGGTGCAGTCGACGACGAAGTCGGCAGCGCGAAGAGCGGCGACGGCCGCGTCGATGTTTTGTAGAGCCAACGATGTACCCGTCGAGCGCAGCGCCACCGGCCCGGGATTGGCCGGGGTGGGCATAACCACCTGGAACGTGTCGGCTCCACGTGCCTGCGCGGCCAGAACGGCGGTGTCGACGAGCTCGCGTCGGCTCCCCGTCTCGGACAGCACGACGCAGGTTTCAGATTCGTTCAGGCCGCATAACTCGAACTGCTGCCGGAAGCGCGACAGCCAACGCCATTCAGTGTTCACCTGAGCAGGTTATCCGGTATGTGTCGTCGTTCCTATCCCAAAGTCAACGGTGTTGACATGGATGGACGGACGCAAGAAACTTGCGAACATGACGACTCTGGCTTCCACCCCACGCTCCAGTGACGACCGTATGTCCTACCGCGACGGACTCGTCGCCAAGATCCGCGAGCTCGGACCGGTATTTGCCGAGCGCGCCGTGCGCTACGACCGCGAAGCATCCTTCCCCTTCGAGAACTTCGCTGACCTTCGCGATATCGGATTCCTCGGACTCTGCGTCCCGACCGAATATGGCGGGCTCGGGGCAACGTTGGCTGACTATGCTCGCGTCTCAGCCGAGATTGGTCGTTACTGCGGTGCAACAGCGCTGACGTTTAACATGCACAACGCGACCATGATCTGGGCGGGTGAAGTCGCCGACATGTTGGACATGACCGATGAGGCGCGGGCTCTGCATAACGAGCGTCGAGCAGAAATCTTCCGCGGGGTTATCGAAGACGGGATGATTCACAGCCAGCCATTCAGTGAAGGTGTTTCTGCAGGTGCTACGTCCGGCGTCATGACCCGCGCGGAGATTGTTGACGGTGGTTACCGCGTCTCGGGTAAGAAAATTTTCGCCTCGCTGTCAGGTGCAGCAGATCGCTACAACATCACCTGCCAGGTTCCGGGGGAGCCGTTCATCCGTCTGCTATCGGTAGACAGCAAGGCGCATGGCGTTGAGATCGTGGGCGACTGGGATCCACTCGGAATGCGGGGTACCGTATCGCGCACCCTCATATTCACTGACGCATTCGTTCCGGCTGACCAAGAAGTTTTGCCGCCGGGTGCATATGACGAGGCAGCGCAGCGGTTCCCGTTCGTCTTCATGTCGCTTGCACCGTCCTACCTTGGCGTGACGCAAGGGGTTCTCGATTTCGTGCGCGGCTACCTTCGTGGGGACATTGCCGGCGCACCTAGTGGGCCGCCGCGGCGCGATCTACCGCAGAAGCAACATGGTTGGGCGCAGTTGCAGATCTCGTACGAGCAGAGCCGCGCGTTGCTCTACGACGTCCTCGACAACACCCGCATTGATCCTGACGAGGAGTTGCTCGTTCGGGCTTGGGCTGCGGTATTCACGACAATGGAAACCGCGAATGAGGTTGCAGCACTTGGGGTCCGCGTGTGCGGTGGGCAGTCGATGCTGAAGCATTTGCCACTCGAGCGTCTCTACCGCGACTCCCGTCTTGGTGCGCTCATGCTGCCGTGGAGCGGCGAGGTATGTCTGGA
>CANGPO010000086.1 GCA_947455705.1 Actinomycetota bacterium
CTCGCATCCCTATGCACCACCCACCACCACGCCATCCACGACAACAACATCACGATCACCCCAACCCCCGGCAAACAACCCAACCAACCCGGCTACTGGACCATCGGATCTTCACCGAGAATCCCGCGTGGTGAATAGTCATCGGGTCGCACGCTTAGAGTGTTCGTCATGACGTCGCGATGGGCGAGCGAAGTTACGGCGAGTGCGATCCACGCTCTTGAACCGTATGCCGATGCCAAACGGGCTGCGGGCGCATTTGCTTATATGAAGGGAGTCGCTCCCTTTATCGGAGTGTCCGCCCCAGAGCGACGCAAGGCACTGCGGAACGCCTGGGTGAACCTTGACTCGCCAACCTCTGACGAACTTGGCCAAGCTGCGCTCGAGTTGATGTGGCTACCGGAACGTGAGTTCCACTACGCCGCATACGATCTCATCGACCGATATCGCGCCGACACAGATGCGCTGTTCTTGCGCCGCTTTGGCGCCGAGTTGCTGACGACGACTCCGTGGTGGGACACCGTGGACGGATTAGTAAGCGTCATGGTCAGTCCGATGATGCGTCGGTACCACGACGATCAGATCGTTGACGAGTGGTCGTCGTCATCTGATCGTTGGCTTATTCGCGCTGCGATCGGGCATCAGCGTGGGTGGAAGCGGGAAACCGATGTTCCCCGGGTTCTTCAACTGTGTGACGTGCATTGGGATAGCAAGGAGTTCTTCATCGCCAAAGCAATCGGTTGGGCCATGCGCGATATCGCTCGTATGGAACCCATCGCTATCAGGGACTTCCTCGCTGATCATCACAGCGCCAACAGGGTTGCGATTCGCGAAGCCGAGCGTGGACTCAATGTGTTACCTGTTCGGCGTGTTTGAACGTGAGGGCTCACGATCATTCGTGTTGCGCCTGGTTGGACTCGCCGGGCGGCCCACTTTCCTATTCCGGTAGTGCTGATCACGTCAGACCCATTAGACGGATTGCTCCACGAAGGTGCACACTGACGCTTTATCTGTCTAGGTTTCGGACGTCCGGCAGTGTCCCCTTGTTATTCGGAGATCGGACGATGGCGATGCTCGCTTTTGGTACCCCGCAAGAGCGGCGGGGTCTTGTCGCCGTCATGCGGATGGTTGCGACGGCCAATGGGACACGACCATTCGATGGTGACCGCGCAGAGTTGGTGCGGACGTTCGCTCACCTTCAAGGCTGCGCGGGATGTCATGGGTTCGCTGAAAACCTCGACTTCGATGATCTTGTCGGCGGTACAGATCCGTGGGCTGATCCAGATCAGGGGATTGCGCAGATCAAGTCCTACCTGCCTCAGCCAAATCAGGCGCTTGAAGCTGTTCATGCCGGAGTCCTCGTCGCGCTGTATTCCATTGAGCAGGATCCGGCGGGCTTGGACGCCGCTCGTTGGGTGAGTAAGCAACTTGGTGCCAGTGATTCCATGGTTCGTGCAGTCACACTCACGGCGGGGGAGCATGCCAAGTCCGCTCAAGCTGATGTGTTCAGGCGATTCCTATCTCAGCGAATCAATATTGATATCAATCAGATCCGTGAGTTCGCTGGCCGCAGTGATTTAGGCGGGCTGAGCAATCCGGTGATGGCCGATGATTATCGCCGCCTCGTTGATAGCGCACCGGACGGCTCATTGGGATACGAGATGAAGCGCTTCTACAGCGATGCGCCATTCGAGATCCCCGGTACGCCGGGAACGCCGCTGCCCGTGCAATTCCTCGGTTCACATGACGTGCACCATGTTTTGGCTGGTTACGACACGATGGCGCATGGCGAGGTCTACACCGCAATGTTCAATGCTGGCAATTCATCGGCCGGTATTGGCTGGCTTTCGGTTGTCCTGCTGCAGTGGCATCAGGGTGTGAAGATTGGAGTGTTCAATCCCGCCCACGCGTGTTTGGATCCTGCACTCCTGGCCGACGCAGCGCAGCGAGGTAGCGACACGAAAGTTGACGTGTACAGCGCCGATTGGGACTGGGTCTCACTTCTCAATCAGCCATTAGATGAAGTCCGCGGCGGTCTTGGTATCCCGCCGGGTGGCACAGTCCCGGCCGGTGCAAGCTGGAATCCGGTTCCTGACTAACTGCGTCGCATCGGGAACTCGTAGCCGAGAAAGATCGGCTGAGAGATGCCAGGGGGATCTGAGCCACTCTCGCGTAAACCTCGCCGCGTTGCACGGGTCCGTCAATAGCGGGATAGCCGTTGTTACATCCCGTAGAAGTTTTTGGCCGCCGCGATCATGGTGTCGAATTCCTCGTAGTTCGGAGTCTCTGGCGTGCCACCTTCGATGAACGTACCGCCGACTACACCCACATCGTTCGGACCGGTTCGCGGAAGATGCTTGGGGAAGATGTAGAAGGAGCGCTTCACGTGCTGTCCGGCGCTGGTCGTACCTTCTTTGAAGTACACCAGAATCATCGACTGTAGGTCAGCAGGTACCTGATCACGAAGCAAGATCAAGTGACCTTGAACGGGCACGACATCTGCATCGTGGTTGAGTTGCGAAGCACCAAGCCCCGTGCAATCAAAGACCATGGGAGAGTCGAGAGCAGTTAGGTCGGTGATCTTTTCTTTCACGAACTTCATCTTCGCGGTGAGGTATTCGGTGAGCTCGGCCATGAGAACCGCGGTGTCCATGAAGATTCCATCGTCGTACGAGACCATGTTGCGGGTGGTTCCGTTGCCGAAATCCAGGACAACATCCTTCGCGGGTTGCATGACCTGGCCAACGTACGGTTCGAGACCGGAGTGTTCCCTGTCTTCGAAGTAGGCCGGCACAATCCGCGCGCCCTTCGTGAAGTCCTTCTGCGTACCGTGCGCTATTTCGGCGTAAAACTTGTAGGCGTCAATTCCAATCTTGTCGACGATCAGTTGGAAAGCCGCGTCGTTGTCCATTGACACTGGAGCCAGCAGGCCGCCGGCGTTGTGCGAGGTCAAATCGTCAAACGATGCAGCCTTCACCGTGATATTCGAGTAACCCCGTTGAACCAATTCGTATGCGGTGAATAGGCCGATAACGCCTCCACCGACGACAACCACGGGGGCATCCTTTGCAATCGTGGATCCCTTAGGTGAGGCTTCAGCTAGGTCAATGACGTACTTTGCTGATCCTGGCGCCAGCGTCCAGCCACTTCCTCCGTGGCCGTAGTTGTGGGCAATCACCGTGTCGCCAATGGTTTCAACACTGAGGTTCGGCTTGCCCTTGCGCAGTGGGCGGTAACAAAGGACGTGCTCGCCCAAGTGAGCGGTGTCGAGCTTGGGTGGCGTCATGTGTCGAACGTCGCCTGCGAGCGCCGACTGCGAAACTGACGCGGATGCGCTTGCCCCGTCTGTCGATGCGACCGACGCCGACGGCGTGCCGGTGCTCGTACTGCAAGCAGCGAGTGCGGCTCCACCGGCAGTGACGGCAACCGCGCCCAAGAATGCGCGACGGGTGAATGCGGACTCTGGCAAAGACTCATCTGTTACGGCGAGTGAATCCTTGGGCTGTGTCATGGTGAACCTTGTCGTGGGGCGAGACGCCATCAGGGCTGGCAGATGGGGGATTGAGCAGCGTAAAGATCCTACTGACCGTGTTCAAGGCGAAGCCGCACGTGTGACCCATTCGGTCTAGGCTGTCGCTATGACGTTCACCCCCGGCACCCATGAGTTCTTCGATCTCGGTCTTTTCACCGGTATTCCGCAGCATGAGAATTTCTGTCGCATTGACGAACTCGTCTCGAGTCGGGCGATGGCCCCGTCGTCGAATCCTCGGCCGTGGCCAGAGGGGAGTTCGGAAGAGCTCGTTGAGTCCTTCGAATTCGATGGGACCACCAGCAGTACCGCGGCATTCTTGGCCGACACCGATACGGCTGCCGTGCTGGTCCTGAAGGACGGTGTTGTGCGTCATGAGTCGTATTACTTAACGGGTGGTCGCGACGTCCGCTGGCTCTCCATGTCGGTGGCGAAGAGTTTCACCTCTGCGCTCGTAGGGATCGCTGTTCAGGAAGGCTTGATTGCGAGCATCGAGGATCCGATCAGTAACTACATTCGGGTAGAACCGGGTTCCGCCTACGATGGCGTATCGATTCGCAGCGTGTTGCAGATGTCCTCTGGCGCCAGGTGGCACGAGGACTACAGCGATCCTGAGTCCGACATTGCTCGGATCGGTGGGGCATGTGCGGGGGCCGACGGCGGCTTGGACAACTTCATCGCGACGATGTCGCGCGATGTTCCGCCCGACACGCTATGCCGATACAACTCTGCAGATACTCAAGCGTTGGCAGCTCTTCTTCGCAGTGTGACGGGTCAGAGCCTTTCCGAGTTCATGCAGTCACGTTTGGTTGAGCCACTTGGTTTTACTAATCCGAGTGCATGGTTGGTAGACCCGCTTGGCGTTGAACTTGGTTTCGGTGGTCTGGCTGTTACCGCGCGCGACTACGCACGCATTGGCGAGCTCTACCGCAATGGCGGGCGAGTGGACGATCTTCAGGTCGTAGACGCAGAGTGGGTTAAGTCGTCAGTCACTGCCTCCGCGCCGCATCTTCAGTCGGGCAAGGTCGTCGTCGGTGGCATCACCACCCCGGAGGGCTACGGCTATCAGTGGTGGCTGCCACCGGGCGAGCATGGCGAGTTTGAGGCTGTCGGGGTCTACAACCAGTTCGTCTTCGTCGATCCCGTTGCCGGGGTCACGATCGTGAAGCTGTCGGCTAATCACACCTATGGCACGACCGAGGACGAGCCGGAGAACCGCGAAGGCGAGACCACGGCATTCCTGCACGCGGTGGCCCATCAGTTCGAGGTGCTTTAGCCCTATTTGTTAGTTGTTCATTGACAGACCCGTAAATACGGGTCGAATGATATGGTCGATCTGTGAAGAAGACGACCATCGAGTTACCTGACGAGTTAGCCGAGCAGGCACGTCGATGTGCGGTGGAATCGGGAACGACGATGCGCAGTCTGATCGAAGATGCTCTTCGTCGCGAGATCGAACGTCGTGCTGAGGCTAGAGCTTGGGTGCCTCGAGCCGACGTGGTATTCACCGGTGAGGGGCTGACCGAACTGGCGGCTGCGAGGTCGTGGGCCGAGATTCGCGAGATTGCAAACGAGCGGTGATCGCCCTCGACACCAACATCTTGGTTTACGCCCATCGCGGGGACATGCCCCAGCATGAAGACGCCCTTCGGGTGGTGACGCAGGCGTTGACGGGCAGTGAGCCGGTGGCCCTGTGCTGGCCGGTCTTGCATGAGTTTCTCGCTGTCGTCACCAATCCTAAAATCTTTCGCCCGCCGACCCCGACGGCTATGGCTCTTGCGCAGATTGAGGATTGGATCGCCAGCCCGCGAGCCACACTCCTTCACGAATCGAGCCGGCACATGGCAACGATTCGTGAGCTGATGGTCAGTGGGCGCGTTGTTGGGGGAGCGACACACGACGCGCGGATCGCGGCGCTGTGCCTTGACCATGGCGTGCAAGAACTGCTTACTTCAGATCGTGACTTCACCCGATTCCCGGCGCTCAGGGTGCGCAATCCGCTGGTCTGAACGCGTAGCGCTGGTGTACTTGTGGAAGTCGAACTACGTTCGGTGGCTGGAGTTTCGGTGACGGGCACGTCCGGTAACGACGAGGGTGAGAGCAATGACGACCGCTGAGACTGACCGGCATCGCAAGGCACCGCTGGTGATTCTGGTCAATGGCCCGAGTTCCTCAGGTAAGTCGACTCTGTGTCATGCCCTGTTGGATCGGCTCACTGATGTGGCGGATGGTGATCCCAAGGCGGCGTTTGCGAGTGTGGCCTACGACGACTTGGGTGTGCTCATTGCCCCCAAGTTGTTTCCGATCAGCTTCGTCACACTGCAAGGCGCAGACGTCAGTGGCCTGGCCTCTCGCATACCATTCGATGGTCGCGCTTGCTGGGAGTACGTGGACGAAAGTGACGCCGAAGGTAAGCACGGTGGCGGCCCACGCGTTCGCGTCGTCTTCAACTCACATGGTGAACGATTGCTCCAGGGCGTGCATCGCAGTTGGGGTGCGCACCTATCCCTCGGTACGAATCTGATTATCGATCACTTCCTCCAGGACTCTGCATGGTTCGAGGATGTGATGCAGGTTCTTAGGGAAAGCGGTGCCCGAGTATTCACGGTGGGAGTGTTTTGCTCACTCGCTGAGCTTGAGCGACGGGAGTCATCCCGAGGTGACGGCAAGTTGGAGGGAAGGCCGCTAGGACTTGCGCGGCGAAGCGATGAGCTGTGCCACTCGCATCCCTTGGTCTACGACGTGACAGTGCGCAGCGACGAAGAAGGTACTGAGCAATCCGTGGATCGCATTATGGCCGCGCTTGAAGCCTGAGGATCAGTGCCCTTGCCGCTACACGGTGAACGATGGGATAGCCGGGCCATCGATCCGATGATGCATGATCCGATGCCCGACGATTCGGCCTGAGACGCACTTCATCTCTTCTCTTCAGATCCTGCTCGAAGAACCTCCGCGACATCCTCGACAGTCACAAGTTCTCCCGTCGCAACCGAGATAATCACGCCATAGGCCTCGTCGTTGGTGAGATTGAGTCGCCAACCATTTACACCGAGCATTGCGATCGTGCCCGCGAGTGCGAGGCGCTTGTTGCCATCGATCAGGGCATGGTTCTGGCAGATGGACAGCAGTAGGGCAGCCGTCTTCGAATGAAGATCTAGGTAGGCGTCTTGTCCGAAAGCGCTCGCACGTGGACGAGCGGCAGCAGCCTCAAGAAGACCGGCGTCGCGCAATTCGACGGGTCCGCCGGTTGCCCGCTCTGCGACGTAGAGCAACTCGTCGAGGGTGAGGTAGATCATTGGCCTAGTCGTGTGAGAGCTTCTGCGTAGCGAGGCAATTCGTTGTCAAGAACAGATTCGAGAAGTTCGCGTCGACTCGCGCGCTCGATGTACTCACGAACGGCTTGGGTGATGACGTCAGCTTGAGAACGGCCCTCGTGCTCAGCCCTTTGAGCAAGTGCGGCGGAGTCGGGGTCGGAGAGACGCAAAGTCATTGCCATATCCCCAGTATTACATAACTGATACCAGATGTGATACCTCGAATTCATCCCTACTGGTGAATGCGAGAGTGGTATCGCATGGTGAAAGGCAGTGGGTGGTTACGACCGGGGCTGTTCAGTAACACTCACGCCGTCAGTGCAGTCTTGCTGGGCTCCATGCATGGGAAAGTGAACCGTGATCAACCTCAGCGATGACGATGTGCGACGGATCCGGATGGCTGCACTGCTTCTGCACACCCGCCCGCCGGGTTCGGCAACGCCCCAGTCAGTCGGAGATGTCGTCACTCACCTCGGCGCGATGCAATCTCAAGACTATGCCAGTGGGCTGTGGTCGCTGGGTGTGAGACTGCCGGGCTCAACCGCGACCGCTGTTGTTGCAGCACTCGAGCAACGCGAAGCACTTCGCACGTGGCCGATGCGTGGCACTGTTCACCTCGTCCCCGCACGAGACGCACGCTGGATGTTGGCAACCACAGGAATTCGCACGCTTCGTTCTAGTGCGCGACGTCGTGCGGAGTTAGGACTCGATGATTCCATCATCGAACGTGCGATGGACGTCATGGGGCAGGACTTGGCCGGCGGCGGCCGGTTGTCTCGATCTGATCTGTTGGAGGCTTTGGCTCGCCATGGCATACCCATCTCCAACAACTCGGGTTACCACCTCATCGTGTACGCGAGTGTGCGCGGTCTCATCGCTACGGCACCGGATGTCAACGGTCAGCAGACGTTCGTCCTACTCGACGAATGGGTGCCAGATCCAATAGAGCGCGAGCCCGACGAAGCTCTGGTGATTCTGGCGATTCGCTACTTCCGTAGCCATGGGCCGACAACGCTGAAGGACTTCGCCGGGTGGTCGGGTCTCACGCTGACTGAGTCGCGACGTGGCATAGCCGTGGCAGGTGACTCGCTCGCGACGGCCGAACATGCTGGTGCGATTGTGTATCTCGACCCGCAACTACTCGACGAGCACTCCGCACTGCCTTCCGACGACGACGTGCATGCTCTGCCCGGGTTCGATGAGTATCTGCTCGGCTATAAGGATCGCAGCCTCATGCTCGAGCCCGGCGACTTCGACGCCGTAGTCCCTGGCGGGAATGGAGTGTTTCGGTCGACGTTTGTGCGAGGCGGGAGGGTTCTTGGCACGTGGACCCGTACCGCCAAAGGTAAGAAGGCCATAGTCACGGTCATTCCGCTGAGGCCTCTGGGCGATCGCGATCGCGGCGCCGTCGAGGAATCGCTGCAACCGTGGGCGCAGTTCGTCGGACTGTCGCTCGACATGCGTTGGACAGATGTGTGACCTCGCTCGTGCAAGGCCGACCAGACGGAATTGTGATGGCATCAAAAGACCCCTTGACTCGTGTAGACGGGTCAAGGGGTCTTTTGATGAGATCAGGCTTTCTTGGTCTCCCAGAAGATCTCGGCGATCTCGTCGATCTTGGCGATCAGGTTGTCGGCAACTGCGACGTCGAGTGAGCCCTTGGTGCCACCGGCACCGGCGAGCTTGGTGGCCTCATTGAACAGGCCATTGAGCTGCGGGTACTTCTCGAAGTGCGGAGCCTTGAAGTAGTCAGTCCAGAGCACCCACAGGTGGTGCTTGACGAGGTCTGAACGCTCTTCCTTGATGGAGACAGCGCGGCCCTTGAAAACGTCGTCATCAGATGCGTGGTACTTCTCGATGCAGGCCTTGACGGACTGTGCCTCGATGCGAGCCTGAGCTGGGTCGTATACGCCACAGGGTAGGTCGCAGTGGGCGTGAGCGGTGATCGCGGGTGCGAACAGTCGGCGCAACATGTGTGGTTCCCTCTCGTCGGTGATTGGTGATGTAGTCGAGTGTCATGGAACGGTGATCCGTTATAGGGGAGACTACTCCCGCCGGGCCGTAACGGCATCAGGCAGGGTGCGGTGAGAACCTCATCGAGGAACCTGCGAGCAGAGCATCGGAGTGGCGAGTGGGCAGTACGTCTCGAGACGCCGGCTGGCTGCGTGTCGCTGTGGCGGGAGCATCCATGGCGCCGACCCTGCGCGATGGAGACTGGCTGCTGTGTCGATCCGTTCGAGGCGCTGACGTACAACCGGGCCAGATTGTTGTTGCCGAGCAACCCAATCGACTCGGTTTCATCATCATCAAACGTGCCATTCGAAGAACCGAAGACGGTTGGTGGGTCGAGGGGGACAATTCCGCGTCCAGCGACGACTCTCGTTCATTCGGGCCTATACCAGACGACTTCGTGCGGGCCGTTGTCCGTTGGCGTTATTGGCCGCGACCGAGTCGGATAACATCGCACTGAGTTCTTTCGTTTACCGTAGGGAAGTGGTCATGGCTGGAGCAAGTGACGATGTCACGAGTTCCGAAACGAGATTCGACGAGGATCCCGTTTTTATTACCCATCTCGGCGGCAAGATCGAGGTCAACGCGACGATTGACGTCCGCGATAACGAAGGCCTTGCCATCGCGTACACGCCAGGTGTGGGACGGGTGTCTCAAGCGATAGCGGACGACCCGACGCTGGGCTGGACATATACGTGGAAATCGAACTCGATCCTCATCGTTACGGACGGGTCCGCGGTTTTAGGGCTCGGCGATATCGGCCCGGTTGCAGCGTTACCCGTCATGGAAGGTAAGTCTTTACTCTTCAAGGACTTTGGTGGCATCAACTGTGTGCCCATCTGCCTAGATACCCAGGACGTCGACGAGATTGTTGAAACCGTCGTACGTATCGCGCCGGCATATGGCGGTATCAACTTGGAAGACATCAGCGCACCTCGCTGCTTCGAGATCGAACGACGTCTTCAAGAACGTCTCGATATTCCGGTTTTCCACGATGACCAACATGGCACGGCTGTCGTCGTCACCGCGGCACTGGAGAACGCCGCGAAAGTCACCAAGCGTCCGATGTCGTCACTGCGTGCTGTGATGTTGGGGGCGGGGGCGGCTGGTGTGGCAATCGCGAAGATGCTCGTGGAGGCTGGCATCGGCGATATCGCTGTGTGCGATCGACAAGGAGTTCTGTCCGTCGATCGCACTGATCTGAGCGATGTGAAGCGCCGAGTTGCTGAAGAGACGAACAAAGCCGGGCTTACCGGCTCGTTCGAGGATGCGCTCAAAGGGGCCGACGTCTTCATCGGTGTATCTGGTGGCACGGTTAGTTTCGACGTGATTCGCACCATGGCGCGCAAGCCGATCGTCTTCTCGTTGGCCAATCCTGATCCCGAGGTTCATCCTGAGGTGGCGCTCGAGGCGGGTGCTGCGGTGATCGCTACTGGCCGAAGTGACTTTCCGAATCAGATCAACAACGTGTTGGCGTTTCCGGGAATCTTCCGCGGTGCACTTGATGTAGGTGCGACCCGGATCACTGAGGGAATGAAACTCGCGGCGGCCGACGCCATCGCAGGGTTGGTTGGAGACTATCTCGATGCCGATTACATCGTTCCGGATCCATTCGACCCGCGATTAGCGCAGACGGTCGCCTCTGCTGTTGCCGCAGCAGCGATCAAGGACGGCGTCATCCGGGGAACTCAATCGCCGTAGCTGCGGCCTATCTCACGTCAGTTCCAACACCCCACAGGTGTTGGCCGCGGTAAGGTGCGGTCATGTTTGCTGTAACCGCTACCTCATTCGACTCAGACAATCCGCTCAATGGCCTCACCTTGGGCGAGCAACCCGACACGCAGGTTCCGGATGGTTGGGTGAAGGTCAGCGTTCGCGCGGCGAGCCTTAACCACCATGACCTGTGGAGCCTCAAGGGAGTGGGTCTTCGTGAGGATCGACTCCCCATGATCCTTGGTTGCGATGCCGCGGGAGTTCTCGACGACGGCTCGCCCGTCGTGGTGCACGGTGTGGTGGGAGATCCCCATGCAGTGGGTGGTGATGAAACCCTTGATCCCAAGCGCACCCTTCTCAGCGAGCTATACCCCGGTACGTTCGCCGAGACTGTCGCGGTGCCGGCGCGCAACGTGATCGCCAAGCCTGCGGAGCTCAGCTTCGAACAGGCGGCCTGCCTTCCTACTGCGTGGCTGACGGCCTACCGCATGCTCGCGACTAAGTCTGGTCTCACTGA
>CANGPO010000087.1 GCA_947455705.1 Actinomycetota bacterium
AGGATCGTGGCACGTCGAGGGGCACCTCAAGATTGTCCAATAGCACGCACTTTGCATCACCCAAACTCAATGAGCGTGTTAAGTTTCGAGGGATACGTTCACTTCTCTAAGGGGTTTCCTTAATGCGCTCTGCTCGCGTTCTACTTGTTCTGGCACTCACTGCGGCGAGCGTTGGGTCAGCCGTTGACGCTGCCGAAGCGAAGGTGGTGTCACCGAAGATCGGCGTTGCCGCACACTCGATCACAAAAGCACCGGCAGCCACGAACCACGGAATCTTCAAGAAGGTCATCGGCAAGAAGCAGCCGAGCGCCACCGCGGTTGTCCCGTCAAAGACGTTGAAGTACTACGGCGGCAAGATCATTCAAAACGTCAAGGTTGTGCAGGTCCTTTACGGGGCTGGTACGTACGCTCCCTACGTTGCAGCGACGGGGGCAGGTACCACGGGTGCCTTCTACAACGCTGTGGTTGGTTCCTCACACGTGACGTGGCTGAACAATGACTACAAGACGACAGCCCCAGTCCAAGCCATCGGTGCGGGAACGTTTGCCGGCCAAGTTCAGATCACTCCGTCGGCAGCGAACACGCCCACCGCGCAGAACATCTGCACCAAGTCAGGTTCGGTCCGCATCAAGGACGCTCAGATCCAGGCCGAGTTGAAGTTGCAAATTGCCGCAGGCAAGATCCCTGCACCCGATGCCAACACCTACTACGCCATCTACTTCCCCGCCAACGTTGGTATCCAGCAGAGCACCTCGTGCTCAGGTGTTCAGTTCTGCGCCTATCACGGAACCGTGGCAGCCTCGACGGGTATCGCTGAGTTCTACTACGGCATTCTTCCCGACTTCACCAGCCCGGCATTCGCCACCGGCTGCGGTGGATCGACCCAGTACAACAACGTGACGTCGGTTTCATCGCACGAGCTGATCGAGGCAATCACTGACCCAGAGGTTGGCATAGCCAAGGTCGTGGGCAAGCCGTTGGCTTGGTACAACACCACCTACGGTGAAATCGGCGACATCTGCAATGGCCAGCAGGGCACCATTACTGGTACGGACGGTGCGTCGTACGTCGTCCAGACGGAGTGGAGCAACACCAGCCAGACCTGTCGCGTCTGATCTAGATCCCGACAACACAAAGCCCCTGCGCACAACGTGTGCAGGGGCTTTGGCGCGCTACGGCTACTTCACTGATACAGATGCAGATGCTGACGGGACGGGCGACTTATGAGGCACCGGCTTGGTGAGTGGTTCGCTGCCCACGCCGAGAGCTAAAGCTAATCCGACCAAGCTCACGATCACGAGCACACCCAGCGCGATTCCCATTCCTTTGAGATGCCGTGCCCGCTTGGTGATTCGCGTCGGCGACTGTGACGGCCGCGCCTTCGCATCCGTCGCATCCGGCGCGGGCGGAGTCCACGCAGCCAGCGCCGCCTCGACGTCACGCATGGAGGTGAAGCGATTCTTCACCTCCGGCGCGTGTGGGGGTTGAAGTGCTCGCGCGACAAGCTGATCCAAGTAAGGGGGCACCCCCGTGGCCACCTGACTTGGACGCATGGTCTTGCCTTGCCGCGCGAAATTTGAGCCGGCCGTTTCCAATTCATCGATCGGATCGGGCCACTGACCACTCAGGCCAGCGTAGAGAATTGCGCCCACTGCATGGATGTCAGCACGTTCGCGATCGTGCTGGGGCGAGTGATTGTTGAGAACTTGGTCGACTTCCAAGCCGGACAGACGCACGTCACCGGTCAAGGTCACGACGACCGAGTCTGGCGTGATCGAGCCGTGGAAGATCCCGTGTGAGTGCGCATCCAACAGAAGGCTCGACACCTCATGGGCAATCGTCACAGCATCCTGGGTCAGCAGCGGACGCCCTCGCTCAATCACCAAAATGTCAGACAGAGTCAGACCCTTGGAAAACTCGGTGACAATGACGAGAGCATCCAAGGCACGATCGTTGGCGATGTCCAAGAGCCGTGAAGCATGCTCGTCATTCAGGCTCGCGGCCCTTGTCGCGGCCGCCCGAAGCTCAGCGGTCACCGGAGAATCAAGCGGAGACAACCGAATACTCACCGGTCGGTCGTGCTCGTCATCATGCCCGTGCCAGAGCGACGTGCCCCGAAGGTGCCCGATCGCATCGATCAACCGGTATCGCCCCAGGACCACGTTGCCCGGTTGTGCGGACAAGGCACGCCGGGTCGCGTAGTCGGTTGAGGCGATGGATGGGCTCACATCAGAAAAGGTAAAGCACGCTGTGCCTTTTAACTAGCGACGAGAACAAATTTTGAGCCTTTAGGGCTATGAACTGCGGTTTTGATCATGAGAGCAGCGCTGCGGCGCTGCGAATCTAGTCTGTCAAAGCGGCGTGCGTGGCCAACAGTGAAACGGTCACTACGTCGTACGGAAGTCGCCAACACGGCTCGTGAAGGATCGGAAGAATCAGCACCCCAACACCGATGGCAAAACCGAAGTGGAACCACCCACTCGATCGATAACCCGAGGGGTCAGCCTCAGCAACCTCGGCCTCGTAGGCGGCGAGTTCGTCGATGACAGCTTGACGCAAATCGTCGTCGTGCCAGGCCACGCGAATACCTTCAAGCGTGATCGCGCGCAGCGAGGCTCTGAACGGCCGCTGGAATTCGCGAATCGCAACGGCTTCGGCGATGCCTCCCCCATATCGCTGCTCTAACTGGCCAATGGCTGCAGCGTTGATACGAGCGGCCAGGCCATTCTGACGTCGAGTCGCATCGATGAACAGCGAGAGCTTTGTTGGATAGCGAGCAAACAGTGCACCCTGTGACGACCCGGCCCCCTGAGCAATCCGGTCAACACTCATCTGGTCATAACCGTTGACGCCAACGGCATCCAATGTTGATTGCAATAGTGCATCCGTTGTCGCATCACCCGTCTCAAAAGGAACCGGACGATCGAGATGTGCGAAGTCATCCTTGGGAAGACGAGCCGGCGATGCCGGATCGTGCAAGGCGCGATACAAAGTCTCAAACGGCTCAGTGAAGTTCTGGCCCGTTGTAACTGCCCGTCGTCCAAAAACCAGAAGCCCTAAAACGACACTCACGACATAGGCATTCTGGGCAGCTCGTGCCTTGCCGGCCTCGGCCGCGTCACCGTCGGCGCTTGCCGGATCGCACCACGTTGCCGCTTTCACTCCAAGCGTCGAGACCACCGCCTCACGAACAGTGGAATCAAATTGAGCAATCATCAACAACTCGGCCGCTGCCCTGAGCGATTCGTCGGGATCGACGACCACCTTGAGTTCGTTGACGAACGCTTGCGACGAACCGGAAGAGCTGATTCCTGATGCCGCCAGACTTCGTTCAATGACGCCAGCAAGTACCGGCTCACAACGCTCCCGCCATAGCGCCGCCATCATGTTCGATGCGTCTGCGTAGCGGTCTTGCAACGGACGGCGAGACAGCCCTGATCGGTCGGCTACTCGAACAAACGTCAGAGCCGCCCAGCCTTCATTTGCAGCGATGTTCACGGCTGCATCGAGCAGCCGCTCATTGTTGCGCTGAACGCGCGATGCCCCCGCAACTTCAGGAACAGCAGAAGAGGACGTGACTCGCACATCGTCTCCTCTCACCGATTTGCCCCCGCTGACTCTAACGGAGCGCAGGCCACCACGCCCCTGCTACGCGACCTTCCACTCACGTGTCCACGTTCCTGTGCGGTATCCGGACACTCCCGGCTTCGGTGACGACACCAGAGTCACTCTGACGGTCACATTGCTGTACCCGTAGGTAGTGACCACCACGCGTCCGGAGGCGGAGATCGTCGCGGTGCAATATCTCACGTCCGCTGCCGCGCTAATCCCGCTAGTACCAACGAAACACCGGACTGAACTGAAACTTGCAGCCGTGGGTGATACGACCAGTCCACAACTCGCGGACGTCTGAACGCTCGCCACCAGCACGGTGACACCCTTGATCTTTACAGGCTTAGAGACAGCGCGCGCCGTTGGATTTACCGCACACTCGGTAGAGAACGTATTGAGGGCTGTCACTGACACGTTCGCCCCTTCCGACACGGTGACACGACCATCGTGGCTTCCGTCAGAGTCGGTGTAAGTGACCAAGCCACCAAGGGATGACGTCTCACGCACCCGACAGTGGGCGCCGGCCGGAATCGCAAGAACGCGACGTTGGTTTGGAGTCAGTCGCAGGCTTACGTCGGCGAGATCACCAACCCCATCCACCGAGCAACTGACCAGGAATGGGAACGAGGCATTCGCCGGCGGTGTGCCCGCGACCTTCTTCGTCACAATCAAGTTGCCCGTAACGAAGTCGTTGGTCACGTCAACGACCGTCCCACCATGGGCCGCGGAAAGCACAAGCACGTCGGCCGATGTGCCCTGATCGAGCGATCCGGTGTTTGCGCTGATCACCGTTAAGTCCGCACCCTTTGGATCAGTTTCAGTCACGGTACAAACGGCCCCCGCGGGAACACTGGTTCCATGTGAGCTATCAATAGTGACGGATGCTCCTGCAATGAGATTGAGGTTGATGGGGAAACCCGCAACCGATTCAGTTCCCGTTTCCGGCGGATAGATGCAATCCACGGAGATGGGGAACGTCTGGGATCCCAAAGTGCCACCCGCTTTGAGTGCAGTGTCTGCCGCTCCAGCGACAGACTTCGTGATCACGAGTCGACCTGTTTGGAAACTGTTCGTGATCCGCACGAGTGGCACGGTAGACAGCGCACCCGGATCCGGTACCACGACGACGGCTGCATTGGCCTCACCCTGGTTCGGACTATCGCCTCCATCGGTGGTCGTTTCCCAGACGTAACACGATGCGCCCACCGGCTGATACGGGAGCGTGTTCACATCGCCGGCATCGATCGTGAAAGTACCCGAACTGACGGTCGTGCCACTCACGATGCACTTCCACTCCATGTCATACGACGTTGCCGCACCAGACGGAATCGCACCGGAGACGTTCTTGGTGACGTTCACGCGATTGAAACGCATGACCGCACCTGCCTTCGGCGGCTCGGTTGGCAACAGTTCCGACAGTCCCGTGGTCGCGTTGTAGAAGGTCGACTTCTGAGCAAATGAGTTCCAGGCAACTGGTGACTCGACGGCCGTCGTTTCCATCTTTGGCGAGGTCATCGTCCACGTCAGAGCGACGCTATGACCTGGTAGCAGCCGACCGTTTGCAGGGAAATTGAGCTCGGTTCTGAAGCCAGTGTTAGCTGAACTGAACGTATCGGTGAACGATCCGACCGGACACGTGTCATTAGGTGCCGGCTTTACGTTGTCCGTGCAGAAGCCGGGGAACGCAGCATTTGTGTATCCGGTCGAAATGCCTGAGTACGACTCGACCGGTGTTACCGGCGTGCGCATCGTCGGACGGTTCGTCCACTCCGTTCCACGATCACTGCCCGACAGCAACACACCGGTGTCACCCTCAACTGGAAGCCCATCGACGATCACGGCGTGATCAATCGGATCGGTACCAGCATTAACTAAGGTGGCGAGGAACTTGATGACTCCTCCGGGCGGAACGATCGCCGCGCATGGGTAGCGCGTGTAGCGCACGCCGGCGAGAGTGTATGCGGGACAACGAGAATCCGTAGTACTGACCGTTTCGCCAACCGTCGTCAGGTAGTAGCCGAGGCTTGGGTCGCCTGAACTCCACTTGCTGGCGTCGACATTGTTACCCGAGAGCGATGTGATGATTGCCGAACTGAGGCAGTAGAGATTTGGACCATAGGGGTTTGACGTCGACGTTGAAGTGTTGGTGACGTCACACGCTAGTCCTGAGTTCGATCCGCTGGCTCCTGCCGTATTCGGGATGATCTGATCCGCCGGAGTACCAGGGGTTAACTTCACGTAGATCCGAATTGAAACCTTGCCACCAGGTGGAAGATTCCATCCATTGAATGTCCACCCAACCTGCGTCGTCTTGTTACCGACAACAGTCGCGTTATAAAGAACAGCAGCTGACGCAAGCGTGGGGTAACCAGTCGGCAATGCTGGATAGCTGACGACGAATGGGCGGCCCGGTGCTCCACCGGGTGCATTCGACTCGAGCGTGAGTTCATCTGGAATTGGATCAATGATCTTCGGGTTAACGATTGCCGTCGTTCCGGTGTTCTCGATCATCAGATCAAATGGAGCGAGATCTCCACCAGCGATTCGACTTTCAGGGCCCTTCGTGAACTTCAGAACAGGGCTGCCAGGAGTAAGAGTCAACGTGGCGGATACTGGCGAAAGCGGGAACGAGGATCCAGGTGACTGCAAAATGCTTTCACCGAGCCCCGAACTCGTATCGACAATGGTTGACGGAACAGCGGCACTGGGATTTGACCGAAGTGTTTCGCGGACTGTCACGTCGAAACAGAAGGTGGCATTGCGGCAATTGCCAGTTGTCGGGTAGTTCGTCGCAGCTAGGAGTGGGTAACCACTTGCCGTCGACGTGTAGGTGACGCGGATTCCCTGAACGGCCGAAGCCGATACGCCTGCAGGTAAACCGGGAGTCGAGGACGTTGTTGCGGTTCCAGTGATCCACACCACCGGATTCGATCGACACCCTGTCGTACACACATCGACAGTGACGCGGTTGGAGCCGGGCGGAAAGCTCGTGCGCATATTGCCACTGAAATTAACCGCATCAAAGAAGTCCGCATCGATGTCAGTGAACTGCAAACGCTTGAGATTCAGCGGGCCGTCGTTTTGAAGGCGGTGCTTCACCTGTGTTGTCTGCGCGGGAAGCCCAGGCTCTGGTTGAACCAAGTCATACGTCGACAACAACTTGTCGAGCGAGGCCGACGCCGCGGGATCCATCACCGTTACGGTTCCGGAACAAACTGGTGCACCACTGATGTCACCGTCGATGCCAAATTGCGCGCAGTTGTCGAACGTCGTTCCAATCGCGATACCGGTGCGGGTTTTGACGCTGTATGAAACGTTGAACGAGGCACCTACCGGGAGCGGCTCAGTCAATAGCACACGGAATCCCGTGGCACGTGCGAGCAATGCTGCGTTCGGCGCAACGTATGCCACGTACCCATTCACCTGCGGGTCGTACAGTTCGATGTCGCTTGCCGGCGTAGCGGAAGTGGAAATCTTCGTCAGCTGAACGACATCAAACGGGTTGGGATTGGTGGCCGGATCCGGCGGGTCGATGATGAAGGTGTCTTCTGCTGGAACGTTTCCAGTGTTCTTGAAACCGACCGTGAACGGCATCTCCTGACCGGGAACGATCGTCTGCACGCCGCTACTGCTCTTGGAACGATTACCGATTCCTGGCGCTGGATTGTTAACGGTGACGGTCGCACACGCCAGTGCAACAGCGCTCGACGAGGCCGGCGTCGTTGCATCTGCCTGCGCGCAGTTGGTGAGGCCATTGCCCACGTCACTTGAGTCAACGCCAGCAGCAATTCCGTGAATATCCAATGTGCCACTTGCGTTTGCAGCGATCGTTCCGTTGCCATCGGCGTCACGGCCCAGGTAGGTGAGCTGAATCGTTTCCGGTGCTACCCCTGCGTCACAACCGAAGTCAGGGATAAGAACGGTTGCGGGTGAACCCGTGCGCGGGATGTTTTGGTCTGCGGGATAGAGATTTCCACTACGACAGACGACAGACAAGATTGCCTCTGCCGCGCCCGTCGGCCACGTGAACCGGGCATTCGTCGCATCGATCTTGGAGAACTCGGAATTGGCCGCGGTCGGTGACGGTTCGGTGATCGTCAACGTCCGAACCAGTGATGCCGACTGGTTCTTAGCCGTGAGCCGCATCGTCACGCCAGAGTCGTAACCCAAAACGACGTCACCATTGCGGGTGAACGTACCGTCGTTGTCGGCAAACATTTCCTTGGTCAGACCAACCGTGATGGTGTCGGGCTGAATTGTGAAGATGTAGTTGGCCGGGCTTCCGGTCGTCACTGCGCCTTGGTGATTAGTCGCGTTCGGAACGGCCGTATTGGTTATACGAGAGGCAGTTTGCGGCCTGATCGGCAAGCCCGTGCTTCGCACCGTGTCGCGCAATTCAACACCGGTTTCGACGTGACCCTGGGTGGCGCTGTAGGGAATGGTCGCGCCCGACGAGTTTGTGAACGTGTATGAGACGAAAGTAATTGCCGACAGCGCAATTCCATTCGGCGGTGTGAACGGGCCATTGCCGGACAGTGCACTGGTGTAAACGGTTGAAGGTGCCGCACCAGTGCAGCCACCTGATGTAACGACTGTGCAGACTCCGATGGTGACGCGATCGGTGCCCGGTGGGTACGACAGGACCGGCCCAAGCGAGGTGACGTTGAAGTTCTCAAACGTCGCTCGAGAACCACCCGGATAGTTGCCGTCTGCAACCGTGAGACGACGAACATCAGCTGACGTCGACGAAGCGTTCCGAACACCTAGATTGATTGTGCTCGCCGCACCACTTTGCGCGATCGCAGTGTTGGGTGACCACGTCTTGGTTGCAACGGGCTTAACCACTACGGGAATCGCAGCAGTGATGGATGCCGTCGCGTTCGCTGGTGTGAGGGCCGCCTCCGTCGATGAAACTCCGTTGAAATGCGCCGTGTTGGAGATGACCTCGTTATTGGTGGCAGGGGATTCTGCGGGAAGTCGCATACCCAGCTGAATGGATCGGCTCAGCCCAGCGGGCAGGCCGAACTTGCCTGCCGGTTCGTTCAGAGCGATCGTGAACTTGATCGTTAAGAGCCGTGTCGCCGCGTCATATGTGACGGTGCGCTCGGAGGTTGACTGAGGTAGAGACGTCACCTCGAACTGCGCCGGCAAGGTATCGGTGACGGTGGCGTTGACGCAGCCTTCCGTCAAGCCAGAGCAGCCGGCCAACAGCGTGTATTGAAACTGCTCCCCCGGCGCGATCGTCGAAACAGTCGCGGACTTCGACAGAGACAGATGTGCCGGGGATGCTGCTGCTGGTGCGGCGGCAACCACGCCTGCTACTAACGCGGCCGCCGAGGTGACGGCCACGCCCTTCCACACCCGGCCAGTAGATGTCCCGTTCCCAGACAACCGACGTAGGACAGAGATTGTGCGCATGTTTACCCCTCGCCGGGACCGGGCCTGATCGTCGCTATGACTCACGTCGAGAGTATGTGAGTCGCCTCAATTGCCCCGTTAGGCACACCGCACTTTTTTGCCCCATCCACAACACACGTCACAACGATCAGTAGGACCACCTCCGGATCCGGTGTAATTGACATCACAAACCGCATTTTTACGCGGGGATGAACCCTAAAGATCCGCTGAAAATTGCAAAGATCGGCTCACTGACCGCTTTACCGGGTGTAAAGTTCCATGTATTGATCACATAGTTCCTCGCACGTTGAGGGGCTCCGCCGAATTCGACTGAGTAACTCCAGTCGGAACCGGGGACCCAGTTTTTCTGGGGCGAATCGAGGTTGGCCGCAAGGCAAACCAAGTAGGGCATTCCCGAGCCCGAGCCCGTCAGCTAACTCGGTAGGCGGTAGACGGAAGGACCACTGTGCGTTTACGCGTAGTAAGCCCCCTGGCAGCAGGGGTGGCCGCTCTTGTTTTCGCGGCGACCCTGACAGCAGCACCTTCGGTGTTTGCTCAGCCCACCAAGGACATCTCGCAGGTCCAAGCTGAATTAGACGCGCTGCAGACCCGCGCGGAATCAGCCTCCGAGAACTACAACGCCGCACAGGTGAAGTTCAACAAGATCTCCAAGCGACTCCATGCCGCGCAGTCGCGAGTCGATCGCGCCAAGGCCCAGCAAGCAAAGATTCTTTCCACGACAAACCGCATCGCAGCCAGCGCATACATGTCTGGTGGCGGCGGACTGCAGTCATCCTTGGGTTTGCTGCTTTCTGACAATCCGACTGGCTTCCTCGAGCAGGCAGTAGCCGTTCAGCAGGTTTCTCGCAGCCAGAACACGAGCCTTCGTCGTATTCAGTCGGCGCAGTTGTCACTCGCGCAGGCCGAAATTCAGCTCTCACAGGAGAAGGCCGCTGCCTCAGCCGCTCAGACTGAGATGCGCAAGCGACGCGATGACATCAACAACGCCGTGGCTGACACCCAGAAGCTGCTCTCGTCCCTGAAGGCCGAAGAACGGCGTCGACTGTCCGAAGCCGCAGCGCGTGCGCGGGCTGCTTCGGATGCCGCTGCCGCAGCAGCCCGTCGACAGGCCGCATCACAATCGTCCTTCCACACGTCCAGTAACGGTTCGAGTAGCAGCTCGGATTCAAACTCCAGCAATTCCGACAGCGGCAGTAGCAGTGATAACGGCGGCGGCTACAGCGGCGGCGGATCGTCTTCTTCCCGCGCAATGATCGCCGTGAATTACGCGCTCTCTCAGGTGGGTAAGCCCTACAGCTACAACGCCCAGCCGCCGTACTCATGGGACTGCTCGAAGCTGACCGCTGCAGCGTGGGCGCATGCTGGTGTGCAGTTGACGGCACTGTCGTGGGCTCAGGCAAACGAAATGCGTCACGTGTCCTCAAGCGATCTACAGCCGGGCGACATCCTGTTCTACTTCAACGGAGCGCACCACGTCGCCATGTACATCGGCGGTGGCATGATCGTCGAGGCAGCAAGCCCGCGCGTTGGTGTCCAGGTGACGAGCGTGTGGAACCGTTGGAGCAGTCGTCACTTCAGCTTCGCCGGACGTCCACTCGGCTAAAGCTGCTCGTTAGATTCGATCGGTTTCATCACGACGAATCAGACGCACGTCGACGGCCACAACACCGTCAGGCCCAGC
>CANGPO010000088.1 GCA_947455705.1 Actinomycetota bacterium
GAGCGGCCGCAAACAGTAACGCCTCAGCACGTGGATCAAGGCCTGCGAACTCAGGTGAGAGAACAACCGATCGGATTGCTTCTGCCGCTGGTGTGCCACCGGGCTCGCGGGTCAGCACAACATCGAAGCCAGCCTCGGTCAGCGCGTCCACCAGAAGCCGGGCCTGAGTGGACTTGCCCGCGCCATCGCCCCCCTCGAGGGCGATGAACATTCCGACGGAGTCACTCACACCCCGACCCTATGACACCCGGTCCGACATCGTCGCCGAAAGCCTGTGTTAAGCACACCCGATAGGTCTGCTTCAGGCCAGCGACCCGAACCGCTCGACCCTGATCCGATGGGTTGGCACTCCGAGGTCAACCAGCAACGAACTGGCAGTTTCGGCAAATCGGGTAGATCCGCAAACGAAGAACACCTCGCGGCCCTCGACATGTGGAGCAAGATCTTCAGCACGAATGTGTCCTGCGGGGCGTCCATGCGGCGAGGCTTCCCGCGATAGTGCCAGCACACTGCAGCCCTGAGCGATGTCGTCCGCATACGGTAGGTCGTCGAAGGTGCGAGCTGCACCAATCAAACAAAGATCGTCGATGCGATCGAGTTCACGCGCATACCGGAACATCGACACCAGCGGCACAACGCCAGTACCACCGCCGATGGCTAGCGCCGGTGTCACTCCATCCCACGCGAACCAGCCACCTATCGGCCCGCGCACCTCTAACTCGTCACCGACCTCAACCACGTCGACGAGATGCGTCGATACCTCACCATCGTCAACACGCTCGACGCAGATCTCCACCAGCGACTCAGATGGCGCCGAGGCTACTGAATAAGAACGCGACGCTGTATAGCCATCCTGTGCGGTGAGACGCACGACGTACCGCTGCCCAGGCATGTGCGGCATATGGTGGTCTACCTCAAGGTGGATCATCACCAGCCGGCTCGTGGGATGCATTACTTCGCGCACTACAGCGCGATTCCAACCACCATGCGGTGCATCAACGGTCGGCGTCATCGTCGTATCAGTCATGTCAATCTCCCTGATACCGCTGTTCAAGCCACGGATCTCCACGGTCGTGGTATCCGTTCACTTCCCAGAAGCCTTGTGAATCCTCTTCGAGCAACGTGAGTCGAGTGATCCATTTAGCGCTCTTCCAGAAGTACAGATGCGGTACGAGCAAGCGCACTGGGCCACCGTGATGTGAGGTCAAGGGAAGACCGTTGTAGAGCCACACAACCCAAGCCTTCCCATCCACCAGATCATTAAGCGGAATGTTCGTCGTGTATCCCGTTGTGGACCGGGCAAGCGCGAAGCCCGCATTCGGCAACGGCCCTGCGGCTTCAAGCAACACATCGAGACTCACACCAGAAAAGTGCGTATCAAATTTCGACCAGGTGGTGACGCAATGGATATCACCGCGGTAATCAGACGCAGGCAGGGCCAACATCTCATCCCACGTCCACGTAACCGGCTTTTCTACCAGTCCGTCGACTGTCATGGTCCACGAATCAGTGCGCACATTCGGCGTCACCTCAGCGGTGAGCACCGGCCAATCGTCACCAACGTCGTACTGACCGGGTGGCAGCTTGCGCGAGCCATCACCGCGCCGACCCACAAACCCTCGTGTGACAACCATCGATCCTCCAGTAACGCACCCGGTCGACGCGGGCAGCGAGCACTACGCCTTGGCGGCAGCCTTCTTTGCCGTGGTCTTTTTCGCAGCCGTCTTTTTCGCAGCCGTCTTCTTTGCAGCGGGCTTCTTAGCGGCTGCCTTCTTCACCTTCTTCGGATCGCTAGCATCCTTGGCCCGACGTTCAGCCAGCAAATCTGCAGCCCGATCAATCGAGATCGTTGCCGGATCATCGGCACGACGAAGCGATGCATTCGTTTCGCCATCGGTGACATAGGGGCCGAAGCGGCCCTCCTTCAACTGAACCTCGCGATTGGTTGAAGGATCGACCCCGACGATGATGGCCGGCTTGGCGGCAGCTTGACCGCGACGTTGCTTGGGCTGAGCCAGGATTGCGAGTGCTTCCTCGATCGTCAGCGAGAAGATCGAGTCCTCATCGGGCAGGGTCCGCGAATCCTTGTCTTTGGTCAGGTAGGGGCCGTAGCGACCGTTCTGCGTTGTGATCACAACACCATCAGCCGGGTCAGCACCAACCACTCGCGGCAGCGATAGCAATTGCAGCGCTTGCTCCAACGTCACAGTGTCGAGATTCATCGTCGAGAAAAGCGAACCGGTTCGCGGCTTTGCAGACTTCGGTGCGGTCTCTTCAAGGACCTCGGTGACGTATGGCCCGTATCGACCGGACTTGCCCATGATCATCCGGCCAGTCTCAGGATCGATACCCAACTCACGATCGCCTGACGGCAGAGCCATCAGCTCTTCAGCCTTTTCCGCAGTCAGTTCATCTGGTGCAATTTCTGGCGGCACATTCGCCCGCTCACCGTCACGCTCGATGTATGCGCCGTACTTACCAACGCGCAGGACAATATCTGAGTCGCGAATCGGGAACGACGAGATCTCACGCGCATCGATCTCGCCAAGCCCCGTCACCAACGTGTGAAGTCCGGCGAAATCCTCATTACCGCTACCGCGATAGAAGCGGTCAAGAACTTCAACGCGATTGCTATCGCCTGCCGCAACGGTGTCAAGGATCTCTTCGAGCCGAGCAGTGAAGTCGTAATCAACCAGGCTGGTGAAGTGCTCCTCCATCAACCGAGTGACGGCAAAGGCAAGGAACGACGGCACCAGAGCAGAGCCGCGCTTTACGACGTATCCGCGGTCAACGATGGTGCCCATGATCGAGGCGTACGTTGACGGACGACCAATCCCGCGTTCTTCCAACGCCTTCACCAGTGACGCTTCGGTGAAGCGTGCAGGCGGGGTGGTGGAGTGGCCATCGGGATCAAGGCGAACGGCTGTGACCGAATCACCGACGGCGAGCAACGGCAAACGGCGCTCAGCATCATCGCCATCGCGGTCAGCTTCGTCATCAACCGATTCTTCGTATGCGGCAAGGAATCCGCGGAAGGTGATAACCGTTCCGCTCGCCGAGAACTCAGCATCGCGTCCGTCGCGAGCAACGGCTCCAAGTTTGATGGTGGCTGTCTGACCGCGCGCATCAGCCATCTGCGACGCAACCGTGCGCTTCCAGATCAAGTCGTAAAGCGCGAAGTCGTCACCACGAAGTTCACCGGCAACCTCGGCCGGCGTGCGAAACACATCACCGGCGGGACGGATTGCCTCATGCGCCTCTTGGGCGTTCTTGACCTTGCGGTCGTACCGTCGCGGTACCTCGCTGACGTGATCAGATCCGTAAAGCGCCGCTGCCTGCGATCGGGCCGCCGTCATCGACGACTCTGACAGCGTGGTGGAGTCAGTACGCATGTAGGTGATGAAGCCGCGCTCGTACAAACCCTGTGCAACGCGCATGGTGCGCTGCGCACCCCATCGAAGTTTGCGGCTTGCTTCCTGCTGCAACGTAGACGTCATAAACGGTGCCGCTGGCGAACGACGATACGGCTTATCCTCAACCGAGCGGACAGTGAACGCCGCATCTACCAATCCTGCTGCAAGGGACGTTGCGTCAGCCTCAGACAGATGTGCCGCACCCGCACGAGTGAGCACACCCTGCTGCGAGAAGTCCTTACCCGTTGCAACGCGAGCACCGTCAACGGCGATCAAGTTTGCGGTGAATGCTCCTGGGTCGAACAACGCATCGATATCCCAATAGGACGCAGCATTGAACGCAATGCGCTCTCGCTCGCGTTCTACAACCAACCGGGTAGCCACCGACTGGACGCGCCCAGCCGAAAGTCCCGTCATGACCTTCTTCCAGAGCACGGGTGAGACCTCGTAGCCATACAGGCGGTCGAGGATTCGTCGAGTCTCTTGGGCGTCGACCAAGCTGGTATCAAGATCGCGCGTCTCTTCGACCGCTCGACGGATCGCATCCTTGGTGATTTCGTGGAAGACCATTCGACGGACTGGAACCTTGGGCTTGAGCACCTCGAGCAGGTGCCACGCAATGGCCTCACCCTCGCGGTCCTCATCAGTGGCGAGGAAGAGTTCGTCGGCGTCAGCCAACTTCTTCTTCAACTCAGCAACCTTGGTCTTCTTGTCCGCGTCGACGACATACAGAGCCGAGTAGCCGTTATCGACGTCCACACCCAGTCGAGACCATGCCTCACCCTTGTATTGCGCCGGGATGTCAGCCGCACGCTTGGGAAGGTCACGGATGTGGCCGACAGATGCTTCGACCTCATAGCCCTCACCAAGGTAACCCTGGATCGTCTTGGCCTTGGCTGGGGATTCCACGATCACAAGGCGACGGGTACCTGCCCCATCGCTCTTCGTGGATGTGCCCTTAGCAGCCACAAGGCCTCCTTCGTCGCTACCGCAATTACGCCACTGTCAGGTGTGCTGTGACCCACCGTAACCGATGGGCTGATCAAACCAATGTGCCGGAGTCTGGCCGCCCAAGGGGGTGGTCTGTCAAACCCTAGCCAGAAAAATTTATATCGTCGCAGGTCAACGGCTTGCGCCTACGTGTCGAATTTGATCAGCAGGAAGCCTTCGGCGATGAGTTCACGTAGCCGTAATAGACCAATCGCCAGCACGTCGCCCTCGTCCATCGACAACTGCGCCGCCGTGCGGTCAATCACCTCAGCGACAGTGGATTGACCATCACAGTGCGCAATGAGTTCACGGGTAACGAGGTCGAGAAATTGATCCTGCCGCCATCCATCGGGCCGGCTCAACATCGTGGGTCCCGACGCCCACTGGTGATCCTGTGAAGACTGCTGATCCTGTGAATACCGCTGATCCAGTGAATACCGCTCCTGTGAACGCACGACGACTCCGGGAGCGACCGCAAGTCGCCGTTCGAGCATCGTGAATGCATCGGTGTTCTCAAGATCGGCCAGCGCCTTTAGTGCGTCGACAACCTCGTCACCACGCGGCAGGCGATACGCCGACGACACGTCCTCCACGTGGACCCACGGACGATCGGTCTTGGTCAGGACGATCCAGCCAAAACCAATGGCCTGTGTCCCCCAGGATTCCAGCGCGTCAAGCCAATCGTTGTACCGACGATCCTGATCTGAACCCGCATGACCAGCATCCCGGAGCCACAAGCCCACATACTCCGTCGGATCCTGAACCTCACGCTGCGCGATCCACGCTGAGCAGCCGTTATCGGCTACCCACTGCGTCACCCGGTCTCGCCAATCCTGACCGTCTACGTGAAGCCAATTGGCCAGTAAAACTGCCACACCCTGATCGTTCAAATAGTGAGGCAACTGCGCTACGAGCTCCCGTCCGAGCTCGTCAGCCGGATAGCCCGCATCACGGTAGGTGTAGCGATGCCCCGGCGAGATAACGAACGGCGGGTTAGACACGATCAGATCGAATGACTCACCGGCCACAGGCTCTAGGAACGAGCCATGACGCACATCCCATTCGAAGCCCGACAGAGCCGCACTCAGCGCAGCGCAGCGAAGGGCTCGCATGTTGTTATCTGTGGCAACGACCTCATCGCTATGACGACTCAGATGTAGCGCCTGAACTCCGCACCCAGTGCCGATGTCGAGGGCACGGGTGACCGCGGTCCGCGGCGTAATGCGAGCCAACGTTAGAGATGCTCCGCCCACCCCGAGGACGTGATCTGCGTCAACCTCGTCTTTGGCCACTGCACCGCGCCCTGCGGAATGATCACTGACCACATACCAATCCGTATCAGGCTCGCCATAGGGGCGTACGTCGACAACAGCGTGGACTTGCTCCACTCCCTCAACAAGGCCTAGGGAGCGAACATCGGCTAAGGGAAAGTCCGGTGCCAATGCGGTGATCTCGAGCACCTCGTCAAGGACGAATAGGCGCACGACATCTGCCAGCACACCCGTCACTCCGACAAGTGCGCGCCTGGCGGGAACAAACTCTTCCCGTGATAACGCTGAGTACGCCTGCGCGCCGACTAAGCCCAGCACACCGTCAGCTGTGAACTCGGCGCGCAGCAATTCCTGTCGAAGTCGTGCGGCAACAATCCGATCCTGCGGGGTCAACATTCCTACAGTCTGTCTGGTTAACCCGTCAGTTTGCGCACCCAACACATGACTGTGGGCCCCGAGGAAACCCCGAGGCCCACAGACGTACGTACCTGACGGACTAGACGGCGTCGACCGGGACAGCGATCTCGTCTGCCTCGACCGCTACACCGCGGCTCTTGGAGAACAACACCGCACCGACGATGATGATGATCGCCAGGATTGCGATACCCCAACGCAGCCAGGTCTGACCACCCAGTGCCAGCGATACCGCCGCTGGGGCAATCAGGAGTGCGACCAGGTTCATCACCTTGATGAGCGGGTTGATGGCCGGGCCGGCGGTGTCCTTGAATGGATCACCAACGGTGTCACCAATGACGGTGGCTGCGTGAGCATCTGAGCCCTTGCCACCGAAGTTGCCATCCTCGACGAACTTCTTGGCGTTATCCCATGCACCACCGGAATTCGACAGGAAGACCGCCATCAACGTACCGGTGGCAATGGTTCCAGCGAGGTAGCAGCCGAGTGCACCAATTCCGAGGCTGAATCCAACCGCGATGGGAGCAAGCACAGCGAGCAGACCCGGTGTTGCGAGCTCGCGGAGCGAGTCGCGGGTAACGATGTCGACGACCTTGGCGTACTCGGGCTTCTCGGTACCTTCCATGATCCCGGGATGCTCGCGGAACTGGCGACGCACCTCGAAGATGACCGCGCCCGCAGCGCGGGACACCGCGTTGATGGCGAGGCCAGAGAAGAAGAACACAACGGCTGCGCCGATGATCAGACCCACCAAGTTGCGTGGGTTTGAGACGTCCAGATCCGCACCGTACTGAGCACGATCGATCACATCAGGAACGACAACTCCGCCACCGGCAATGGCCGTCTTCGTGGCGCTCACAACGGCGTCGCGGAACGCCCCGAACAGTGCGGTCGCGGCAAGTACCGCAGTCGCGATCGCAATACCCTTTGTGATCGCCTTCGTCGTATTTCCAACGGCGTCGAGCTTGGTGAGAACAATGGCGCCCTCACCGTGAACGTCACCGGACATTTCAGCGATGCCCTGTGCGTTGTCCGAAACCGGGCCGAAGGTATCCATCGACACGATGACGCCGACTGTGGTCAGAAGACCGCAACCTGCGAGTGCAATCGCGAACAGTGAGAGCGTGATCGAGCCAGCACCCAATGTGTAGGCACCGAATACGGCGGCACAGATGAGCAGTGCACTGTAAACGGCTGACTCAAGGCCGATGGAGATTCCGTTCAGGATCACGGTGGCCGGGCCGGTGAGCGACGACTTGGCAACGTCGTCCACGGGGCGACGGTTCGTCTCGGTGAAGTAGCCCGTCAGTTGCTGAATAGCAGCCGCCAGGATGATGCCGATGAGCACTGATCCGATAGCCAGGATGCGCGGGTTAACGCCATCTGGGTTAACAACAGCCAGTGCCGGGATGTCGATGTCCTTGAAGTCAACCAGACGTGCCGGCAGGTAGATCCACGTCATGATGCCCACGAGAACTGCTGAGATCACAGCGGAAATGAAGAATCCGCGGTTGATCGCCGACATACCTGAACGATCGTTCGCACGCGGCTTCACCGCGAAGATGCCGATGACCGCGGTGAGAACACCGATGGCTGGAACGAGCAGTGGGTAGACAAGTCCGGACTGGCCGAAAGCGGCCTTACCGAGGATGAGCGCAGCAACCAGGGTCACGGCGTAGGACTCGAAAAGGTCGGCAGCCATACCAGCACAGTCGCCGACGTTGTCTCCAACGTTGTCAGCGATCGTTGCGGCGTTACGCGGGTCGTCCTCGGGAATACCCTGCTCGACCTTGCCGACGAGGTCGGCACCGACGTCAGCAGCCTTGGTGAAGATACCGCCACCAACACGCATGAACATGGCCAGAAGGGCGGCACCGAAACCGAATCCTTCAAGGACGGTCGGAGCCTGATCCTTGAACAGCAACACCACGGTAGCTGCGCCGAGAAGACCCAGACCCACGGTGAACATGCCCGCCACACCTCCGGTGCGGAAAGCAATACGCATGGCATCAAGTTCACCTGTGGCTTCAGCAGCAGCGGCTACGCGAACATTCGCGCGCACCGCGAGCCACATGCCGACATAGCCGGTGATTCCGGAGAACACGGCACCGATCACGAAGAAGGCCGAACGGCCGAGTTTCTCTGAGGTGGTGTCAGCGGGCAGAAGAAATAGCAGCACGAAGACCAGCGCTGCGAACACGGACAGGGTCCGGAACTGACGAGAAAGGTATGCCGCTGCGCCCTCTTGGACAGCACCTGCAATCTCTTTCATCTTCTCGGTGCCCTCGTCAGCTGCGAGGACCTCTCGGGCGAGAACCCATGCAACGACAAGTGCGGCGACTGCAATTAACGCAACAATCGCGACCAGCGTCAGGTTCTGGCTGGAGATCGACACAGTCGCGGCGATCAGGGACGCGGACATTCATGAGCTCCTTGGCAAGTGAAGAGGGTTGTCCCAAGCGGATCAACCCACGAATGGGCCGAAGTCTATGGGGATTTGTGACGTGGACCACCATCTGGGGGTGATTATCGGCCTGCGGTTTAGATCACATTTTGGCTGCGATTACCGCAGGAAACCCGCGGATGAACGGCTAGGGCGCTTGAACCCAACGCAAACTCAACACCGAGCCGACGAGTTCAACCTCAGGTACTAGGGCTCTGATCAGGGCTAACGCCACACCATCATCGGTTTCAGGCCCGCTGAAATCCGCACCATCGCTGATCGTGATCGTAAATTCAGGGCCCAGATCGGACATCACCATCGACACGTCGCCGGCGACACCCTGCGCGAGCTGACGCGCAACGGCACGAGAGACGCCCTCACCAACGGCGAGTCTGACGTCATCGATGTGCTCGTCGGTAAGCCCGACCCGTCGAGCCGCCGCTACCGCGACAAGCCGCGCAACTCGCACATGCTCAGCACTCGGCGGAATCGACAGGGTGGCGTGGGGCACCGTCAGACTTCCCCATCGTGGCTGGGTTCGTCATAGTTCTCGGCATTCAACCCGGATGACTCCAAACCACATGCCGCTTCCAGGGTTGCGTGCAGCGGGATCAGTTTGTCTAGGCCGGTGAGTCGGAACACCTTGGCCACCCGGTCAGCGGTGACCACAACGTCGAGAGATCCGTCCGCTTCGCGAATCCGCTTGAGAGCCTTGACGAGAACGGATAAGCCGGTCGAGTCGAGGAAATCAACGCCGGATAGGTCGGCAACCACACAGGTTCCGCCGTCAGCGATCGCTGAAGACAAAGCCTCATCGAGGGTCGGTGCGGTGAACACATCGACTTCGCCCACGACGTTAATGACGGTGCAGCCGGATTCTTGACGGGTCGTGACATCTAGTTCCACATCTGAACTGTGGCACAGGCTGCGCAAAAAGTGCACGTGTCGGCGAGGATCATCTTGTGCATTCTGATCCGCAGGCGCTGCTCGACCGGCTGACCGGGCATTCACCCGAGCGCCTGGTGCATGTGGAAACCCTTCCGGCCCGGGTCGGCAGCGCAGTGGGATGGCCCGACTGGGTGGACGTCGATGCGCGTGACGCCTTCGCCAGGCGAGGGATCACCAACCCGTGGGCACACCAAGCCGATGCTGCCGAATTAGCATGGAGTGGGCGAGACGTCGTCGTGGCGACAGGGACTGCGTCGGGTAAGTCACTGGCCTTTCTCATGCCTGCCTTGACCACCGCACTCGATGGCACGCGCGCACCAAACGGTCGCGGGGCGACGGTGCTGTACCTATCCCCGACGAAGGCTCTGGCCAACGATCAACTGCGGGCACTACAAGAACTCGAACTTGCAGCACTTCGTGCCTCAACGTACGACGGGGATACGCCCACTGATGAGCGCACCTGGATTCGTTCACATGCGTCATACGTTCTGACCAATCCAGATTTGCTGCATCGATCGTTACTGCCTGGACATTCGAAGTGGTCATCATTTCTTCGGGCACTCAAGTACGTCATCGTGGACGAATGCCACGTTTACCGTGGCGTGTTCGGCTCACATGTCGCTGCGGTACTTCGACGACTCAGGCGGGTAGCAGCTCTTTATGGAGCCCACCCTGTGTTCATTGCAGCGTCAGCGACATCAGGCGATCCAGCACTAACGGCGACGAGACTTATCGGCAGAGACGTCGTCGCGATCACTGAGGATTCATCACCACGAGGACCGATGACGTTCGCACTCTGGGAACCAGCCCTGCGCGAACATGGCGGTGAGAACGGTGCCCCTACCCGTCGAAGTGCAACCGCCGAGACGGCGTCGCTCTTGACGGACCTCGTCGTGGAAGGTGCTCGCACTCTCGCGTTCGTCAGGTCACGTCGTGGGGTCGAAGCCGTGGCGATGACGACCAGAGACACACTGGCCGAGGTTGATCCCGATCTCATGCATCGGGTCGCGGCCTACCGAGCCGGATACCTCCCGGAAGAACGGCGGGCCCTTGAAGAGGCACTGCGATCGGGTGAACTGCTCGGAGTTGCAGCGACCAATGCGCTCGAACTTGGTATTGACGTGACTGGGCTCGACACCGTGCTGATGTGCGGCTGGCCCGGAACCAGGGCATCGCTCTGGCAGCAGGCCGGGCGGGCTGGC
>CANGPO010000089.1 GCA_947455705.1 Actinomycetota bacterium
AATGATGGATCAGCCAAGTAGCCAACCTGCTGTAAACGCTGAATGAGGGTATCTACGTCGGGGACGAGTTCGTCGAGGTTCACGCGGTTGTGTACTTCCCTGGATCGGCGATGAATGCCCGGCGGCAGCCAGGGCAACAGAAGTACGTGCGAACCCCGTCGACGTCTGCGAACAACGCGTCGTCGTTGATCTCGACGGTCATACCGCAGACCGGATCAAGGCCGCTCGCGGTCTCAAGAGTCAGGACACCCATTCGGGTTACGGGAGGCAGCGCTGGATTGCGCACCGGGCATGCGTCACGGGCGATCCGGCCGAGCTCAGAGATCATTTGCGCAAAGACTGATAGCGCGATCTCTTGGGGTGAACGAGCACCGATATCAAGCCCAGCGGGGTAATCGATTCGGGCCTTTTCTTCATCGGATAGTTCAAGGGATTCAACAACGGCTTTACCGCGCTTGGGGCTTGCCACCAGGCCGATGTAGGGCACGCCGGCGCGAACTGCGGCCGTCAGCGTTTCTTCTTCGCGCTTGCCATGTGAGGCCACGATGATTGCATCAGCCACGGCGAGATCGACGTCATCAAGAAGGACAACTTCGTATCCGAGCGCAGCAGCGACCGTCGACATCGCCTGTGCGATCGGGCTTTCGCCCAACACGCCAACAAGCGGCACGGGGAGAACGGGCTCAAGGAAGATTTCCAAGGTGCCACCCGACAGGCACGGGTTATGCACGACAGTCTTGCCAGGCTGGTCGGCTTCCGGGTTTGGTGCGATGCGTAACAGCATCGAATTACCAGAACTCAAGACATTGAGGGCTTGGGCGCGCACAGTGGATTCGGCACACTGTCCGCCAACGAAACCTTCGATAACACCATCAGCGAGCACCAGGGCTTCGTCGCCGGGCTTGGCTGAGGTGGGACGTTCGGCTAGAACTACGCGGGCGTGCACGAACGGGACACGATGACTGCGTAAGTCCTCGGCCCGTTCGTGCATCGCCAGCGTTGTCATATCTAGATTGTTACTCAACTGCCATATCTGTGCGAATCGGGTTGCCCTGAATCGCACGCCACACGTTGGCAGGGGTGAGCGGCATATCTGCGTGACGTACACCGAACGGCGCAATTGCGTCGATAACGGCGTTCACGACAGCTGCAGGTGAACCGACAGTTGCCGATTCTCCGACGCCCTTGGCACCGATGGGGTGGTGGGGGGACGGGGTGACCGTCTCGCCAAGCTCCCAGTCGGGGCATTCCATCGAGGTGGGCAGCAGGTAGTCCATGAAGGAACCACCGAGGTTGTTGCCATCCTCGTCGAATGCGATGAGCTCCATCAGGGCCATACCGACACCGTCGGCAAGACCACCGTGGACCTGACCCTCAACGATCATCGGGTTGATGCGAGTACCGCAGTCATCAACGGCGACGAAACGACGAACCTTGACCTGGCCGGTGCCGGGATCGACGTCGACGACGCAGATGTAGCAGCCGTAGGGGTAGGTGAGATCCGGTGGGTTGTAGACGACCTGTGCGTCGAGGTGGCCCTCTACGCCTTCAGGAAGCTCCAGCGAACCGTGAGCGGCCATGGCGATCTCCTGGATCGTCTTGCCACGCTCTGGGTCACCCTTGACGAACCAGCGACCAAGCTCCCACTCGAGGTCATCTGGTGCACATTCGAGTGCAGCAGCGGCCACGATGCGGGCACGGTCACGAACCTTGCGAGCAACGAGAGCGGCAGCCGCACCCGAAACCGGCGTTGAACGTGAACCGTAGGTACCCAAACCGAACGGGGTGTTATCGGTGTCACCGTGGATGACCTCGATATCCTCTGGCGGAATTCCGAGCTCGTGCGAGACGATCTGTGCGAACGTCGTCTCGTGGCCCTGACCCTGGGTCTGGACGGACAGGCGAACCTGAGCCTTACCCGTTGGGTGAACGCGAAGATCACAACCATCGGCCATGCCGAGGCCGAGGATGTCCATGTGCTTACGCGGACCGGCACCAACACCTTCGGTGAAGAACGAGATACCAATGCCCATGTACTCGCCCTTGGCGCGCTTTTCAGCCTGCTCCTTGCGAAGCTCGTCGTAGCCCACCATCTCCATGGCGACCTTCATGGTCTTCTCGTACTCGCCCGAGTCGTATTCCCAACCGGTTGGGCTCTTGTACGGGAACTGCTCTGGGCGAAGCAGGTTCTTCAAGCGAAGCTCTGCTGGGTCCATCTTCAATTCCTGCGCGAGGCAGTCAACGATGCGCTCGATTGCGTACACGGCCTCGGTGATGCGGAACGAACATGCGTAGGCCACACCGCCCGGAGCCTTGTTGGTGTAGACGGCCTTCACCTTGCAGTAGGCAGCGGGGTAGTCGTACGAGCCACTGAAGATGCTGAAGAAGCCGGCCGGGTAGTTCGTCGGCTGGGCAACGCCATTGAATGCACCGTGGTCAGCCAGAACATCGACCTTGACGCCGAGGATCTTGCCTTCCTTGGTGGAGGCGATCGAGGTTGTCATGTGGTAGTCACGAGCGAAGCCCGTCGACATGAGGTTCTCGCTACGGTCTTCCATCCACTTAACCGGACGCTTAGCAACGATCGAACCAACGATCGACAGCACGTAGCCGGGGTAGATCGGGACCTTGTTACCGAAGCCGCCGCCTACGTCTGGGCTGATGACCTGGATCTTGTGCTCAGGCAGACCGGCGACCAATGCGTACACCGTGCGGTGTGCGTGTGGGGCCTGGGTGGTCGTCCAGAGGATCAGCTTGCCGGTCACCGGATCCATGTGTGCCACCGAGCCACAGGTCTCCATGGGAGACGGGTGAACGCGGGGGTACAGGATTTCCTGCGTAACAACGACGTCGGCACCTGCGAATGCTGCGTCCGTGACAGCCTCGTCGCCAGCTTCCCACTTTTCGTAAACGATGTTGTCGGTCTTGCCTTCTTTATCGTCACGAATGATCGGTGCGCCTGGATCGAGTGCCTTCTTGGCATCGGCCACGACGGGCAGTGGATCGTAATCAACGTCGATGAGCTCGAGTGCATCGCGAGCGATGTACCGAGACTCAGCAATGACGAATGCGACTTCCTGGCCCTGGAAGCGAACCTTGTCCGTGGCCAGAACTGCCTGGGTGTCGTACGACAGGGTTGGCATCCACGCAAGGCCGAGGCCTTCGAGATCCTTACCGGTGACAACGGCTACGACACCTGGGAGCTCAAGAGCGGCCGACGTGTCGATCGAGTTGATCTTCGCGTGGGCGAAGGGGCTGCGCAGGATTGCTCCGTGCAGCATGCCGGGCAGGTTCACATCGTCGACGTAGTTACCTTCACCACGTACGAAACGAACGTCTTCCTTACGGACCATGCGTCCGAAACCGATGGGGTTTCCAGCGGCGCTAGTTGGGACCTCTTCTACGGCGGTCATGCGGACACCTCACTGTTGGCGTGGTCGCGGGCGTATTCGATCGCGTCGAGGATGTTCTTGTAACCGGTGCAACGGCAGATGTTGCCCGAGATACCCTCGCGGATCTCTTCACGGGTGATGTTCGGGTTCTGATCGACGAGCCAGCGGCCCGTCATCATCATGCCTGGTGTGCAGTAACCACACTGCAAGCCGTGGCACTCGGTGAAGCCTTCTTGGATCGGGTCGAGAGCGCCGTCTTTGACGAGACCTTCAACGGTCGTGACCTCGGCACCCTCGGCCTGAACGGCGAGCATCGTGCAGCTCTTGACGGGTGCTCCGTCAACCCACACCGTGCAAGCGCCACAGTTCGAGGTGTCGCAACCCCAGTGGGTGCCGCGCATTTGTAGGTCGTCACGGATGAAGTGGACGAGCAGGGTGCGTGGCTCAACGTCACGCGAGTGCTCAACACCATTGATGTTTACCGATACCTGCATGTCAGGCTCCTTGGCTTGCTGCAACGGCACGACGAAGTGCGCGCAGAGTGAGTTCGGATGCGAGGTGACGCTTGTAGTCGACGGGACCACGCTGGTCGGCGTTGGGATTTGCCTCATTGGCGGCAGCATCAGCGGCAGCCTTGAGATTCTCCTCCGTCGGTGCCTTACCGGTGAGCAGTGCTTCGGCCTCAGGTGCGCAGTAGTGGTCGGCATTAACTGCTGCCATGCCAATACCGCACTCGGTGATCACGCCACCGCTGACGACGACGAACACACCGGAGGTGCATACGCCCCAGTCACCGGCACGACGCTCGACCTTTTCGTAAGCACTTCCAGCGCCGGGACGAATCGGGTAGCGCAGTTCGGTGAGTATTTCACCGGTCTGGATCACCGTTTCGTACGGACCATCGTGGAACTCACGCAGCGGAACAGTGCGCGTACCAGCGGAACCGGCGATCACAGCGGTGCCGCGTAGTGCGGAGCCCACGGCTGAGAGGTCGGATGCTGGATCGGCCTGGCACATCGAACCACCGATGGTGCCGCGCATGCGGACGATCGGATCGGCGATCACGTGCTCTGCTTCGCGGAAGATCGGGTAGTGCTCGAACAGGATTGCTGAACTCAACACATCAGCGTGAGTGGTCATAGCCCCAACAACGAGCTCATTGCCTTCGACGCGGATCCCGCGCAATTCGGCAATGCCGTTGAGGTCAACAACTGTTTCTGGACGCGCCAAACGCAGTTTCATCATGGGGATAAGGCTGTAACCGCCCGCTACGGGACGGGAATCTTCGCCTAGTGCTTCTAGCCGCGAGATTGCGTCAGCAATTGATGTTGCCTTTGCATACTCGACCGGTGCAGGAGTCTGCATACCTCACCTCTCGTGAGAGCCGGGTGGAACCTGACAGATGGACTTTCGAACGTGCATACGTGCTGGTCGTGCGTATGTCCGAGTATTGACCTACTCGGCGCACTTTCATAGAGCAGGGTGGGTTTTCACCTGTATTCACATTGCTGACTGTTCAGAATGTGAAAAGTAGGGCTTATTTGTGGGTGAAGTACCAGATGACGAGGCCGAGAATCGCCAGTCCGATCACGACCGGAACTGCGCGCTTGGCCACGGGGGCTCCGGCGGTGCCCAGAAGGTCGATGCTGTCGTCGGCCTGGATCTTCGGTGCAGCGGCAGCAGCAGCGGCAGCGGCTTCGGCTTCAGCCTTGGCCTTGGCTGCAGCCTCAACGGCAGCGGCGTCGCCGGTCTCAGCGGCCGTGGTTGCGGCTACGGCCGCGGCGGCAGCAGCAGCGGCAGCACCCGATGCCGTCATCGTGGCGGCGAGATTGTTGGAGAACTGATCGATGATGCGACCAGCAACATCCTGGATCACGCCGCGGCCGAACTGTGCGGCCTTACCGGTGATCTGAAGGTCGGTGTTGACGTCAACCCGTGTGCGGTCTGGAGCTTCGGACGTCAGCTTTGCAGTGACAAGTCCCTTAGCCGTACCAGTTCCCTTGGTCTCCTTGCCGGAGCCCTCGATAACAGCGGTCCAGTTTTCCTTGTCCAAGCTGACGAAGTGCGCCTGGCCGCCGTACGTCATTGCCACTGGGCCAAGCTTGACCTTGACTGAGCCAGTGAAGTTCGTGCCGTCGCTTGACTCCAACGTTGCGCCGGGGACGCACGGGGCTAGACCCTCAACGTTCTGAAGGGTTTCCCATGCCGTCTCCATGTCGGACGGTACGACGAATGAGTTCTGCAGTTCCATGAAGCTCTCCTGAAGTAGCACAAGGGCGTGGTGATGTGGCCCACACCTAACGGCCTGACGTTAGACCTATAGGGCCCCTGCCGCTACTTGAAAATCGATCTAGTTGAGTGAGGGATCTATCACCTTGCCAACCGTGGAATAGGCTGGTCTCATGACCCATGCTCAACCCGTCGAGGTGCACCTGTTCGCGGCTGCGCGCGCCGCTGCCGGAGTTGAGCGGATGCAATGCCCGCCGGGTCCGTTGGGCAATGTGCTGAGCCATCTTGCGGGGCACTCGCCGTCGCTGGCTGAGGTCTTGCCGCGCTGTTCGTACTTAATCGATGGCATTGCCGCCCGGAACAGCGATACCGAGCTTCCAGTACCCCCCGGTGGACGGCTCGATGTGCTGCCGCCATTCGCTGGCGGCTGAGTCACCTCAACGCGATAAACTAGCCACCGATGGCGCTCATGGGGCGGATGGGCTGGATAAACAGCGGATCGTTGATGCCATGTCCGGGAAGTTTGTCGCTTATGACCTTGCGGAGTCGGCGCTCGATTTCGTCTCGGATGTGTGCTGACGAGAGCGACTCATCGCGAAGCACCGTCATCATGTCCATCTCATCGCGAGCGAACAGGCAGTTACGCACCTGCCCATCCGCGGTGAGGCGCAGGCGATCACATGCGGCGCAGAACGGCTTGCTCACGCTGGCGATGATGCCAACGGTCTCTGGCCCACCGTTCACATAGAACTCTTCGGCTGGCGCGCTGCCACGACCTGGTTTCTCGGTGAGGGTGAACTCTTCGGACAGCATGGCGTGAATCTGATCAGCTGTGATCATCGACGACCGATCCCACGTGCCACCAGCGTCCAGCGGCATCTGCTCAATGAAACGCAAACGCCAGCCCTCGGACAATGCTCGCTTGAGCAGTGGCACGGCCTCGTCATCGTTTACACCGCGCATCAGAACGCTGTTGACCTTGACGGGGGATAGGCCCGCAGCCTGAGCTGCTTTCATGCCGGCGATCACGTCGTCGAACCTGTCGCGCTTGGTGAGTTCGAGGAATCGTTGACGATCAAGAGTGTCGAGGCTGACATTTACTCGAGTCAGGCCGGCATCGCGCAGTGGTGCGGCCAACTGGCTGAGGCGAAGACCGTTTGTGGTGACGCTGACCTCGGGTGGCTTGGGCAGTGAGGTGATCAGCTGTACGACCTCGACGGCATCGCCTCGTAGGAGCGGCTCGCCACCCGTGAGGCGGATACCCGTGATTCCGAGGTCAACTGCCACGCCGATGACCATCATCATTTCGTCGGTGGTTAGCAGACTGGGCCCGGGCAGCCAGTCTGCAAAGTCGGCAGGCATGCAATACGTACAACGTAGATTGCACCGGTCGGTCAGGGAGACACGAAGATCGCGGTGAACTCGGCCATACGAGTCGACGAGCGGCTCTGTACTTACGGCTGTTGCCGTCATGCGCAATTCACCCACTCATCTGTGCCGTCAGTGAAGACTTGATGCTTCCACACCGGTAGGCGTTCTTTGATCGTGTCGACGAGGTCGGCACAGGCAGCGAATGCTTCCTTGCGGTGTGCGCTAGAGACTGCCACTACTAGGGCAGATTCGCCAATGCTGATCGGGCCAACTCGGTGAATCACCGCGATAGCAATCACATCGTGACGTGCGGCAACCTCGGAAGCGACGTCGGTGGTTACGGCAGATGCGGTTGGGTGCGCCTCGTAGGTCAGCGTTGCGACGGTGCGTCCGTGATCGTGGTCGCGCACGTCACCGCTGAAGCTCACGACTGCGCCGGCGCTGGGATCTGCCACTAAGGTCTCCACATCACCCACCACAATGGGATCAGTTACGACGTCAGCGCGCCGAATAACGGTCATGCGAGTCATTATTGACGTAGGACCGTAGAACTGCGCAATGGAGGCTAGGGATTTATGCGTGAAGTACTGCCCGCTCTCGTCGCGGCATATGAGCGTGGCGACAAGGTCGCCATGGGCACCGTTGTGCGTACCTGGCGCTCAGCTCCCCGTCCGGCCGGCGCCTCGATGCTCGTTATCGATGGCGGCGAGGCGGTTGGTTCTGTGAGCGGTGGGTGCGTCGAGGGCGCTCTCTATGAGGTGGGTAACGACATCATCGCGCAGGGCGGCTACCGGTACGAGACGTATGGCGTCAGCGACGGCGATGCCTACGCGGTTGGCCTCACCTGCGGCGGGATTCTCGAAGTCTTCATCGAGCCGGTCAATGCCGAGACATGGCCGGAGCTTCCCGGAATCGCAGCGAGTATTGACGCGGGCGAACCTGTTGCCGTTGCGACGATCGTTAAGGGCCCACACGGTGTGGGGCGGCACCTCGTTGTGCGTGAACGTGGCGTCGAAGGCGATCTGGGTACGTCGCGTCTCAACGACACGATCGGTGCAGATGTGTTGGGGCTCTTGGAATCCGGCACGACGGGTTTCTTGCATTACGGTGCTGAAGGTGAACGTCTCGGGACTGACCTCGAAGTGTTCGTTGCATCGTATTCGCCCGCCCCTCGCCTGGTGATCTTCGGTGCTATTGATTTCTCCGCGGCTCTGGCGAAGGCGGGAAAGCTTCTGGGCTTCCACGTCACTGTCGTTGATGCGCGCGAGATTTTCGCAACTCGTAAGCGGATGCCCGACGCCGACGAGGTTGTTGTTGATTGGCCTCATCGCTGGTTGGATTCCCAGACGATCGATGCGCGCACGGTCATCTGTGTACTGACTCATGATCCCAAGTTCGACGTCCCGGCATTGAAGTCAGCGGTCACCACCAAGGCTGCCTACATCGGCGCGATGGGCTCACGTCGCACGCACGAAGACCGAGTCATTCGCCTTAAGGAAGCTGGGCTCACCGACGAGGAGATTGGCCGCATCCACTCACCGATCGGTCTGGATCTTGGCGCCAGAACTCCTGAAGAGACGGCAATCTCGATTGCCGCTGAAATCGTTCAAGCTCGCTGGGGTGGCAGTGGCAAGGCGCTGACGAAGTCCGACGGCCCGATTCATGCCGGTGCACCGCGCTAAGTCCCGGCCTATCCTTCACATAATGAATTCTTTGCCACTGTGATTGCTGCGCTGGTTCTGGCTGCGGGGGAGGGCTCGCGGTTTGGCGGGCCCAAGGCGCCCTATGTGGTCGAGGGTGAACGCCTCGTCGATCGTGCTGTGCGGGTGGTCCACGAGGGCGGCTGCGATCCGATTCTCGTCGTGCTCGGCGCATGGGTTGGCGAGGTTCCGAACGCCGAGATCGTCATCAACGACGACTGGGCTACCGGGATGGGGTCCTCATTGCGCGCAGGCCTGGAATCGCTGGCCAACAGGGCCGAGGTTGATGCGGTGCTCGTTACTCTGGTCGATCTGCCGGGGATGACGGGTGAGGCGATCTCGCTGTTGATCGACGGTGCGGAGGTGGATTCGCTCGTGGCGGCGCAGTTCGAGGGTAAGCGCGCGAATCCGGTTGTGATCGGGCGTCACCACTGGGCTGGGGTGCACGCGTCGGCGGTGGGTGATCAGGGGGCGCGTGCCTATCTGGCTGGTCGTGACGTGCGATTGGTACCGCTCGATGGTGTGGCCGATGGGCAGGATATGGACGTGCGGCCAGTCGTGTAATCGTGAACCCGCATATGAGTCTTTACACCATATATATAGGTGTATTTACGGAACTATAGATTGCAGGTAACCGTAAATGCGGATAGATTCCTCACATGACCCAGTTCCGGATCGCTGAAGCTGCGGCGTTGCTGCAGGTCAGTGACGACACGGTGCGCAGATGGGCTGATTCTGGGCGGTTGGCTACCGCGACGGACGAGGCGGGCCGCATCGTCATAGAGGGTGCCGAGTTGGCACGCCTGATGGCCGATCGGGGTGCCGATGAGCCATCACTCGTGAGCCCAGTTGTGAGTGCCTCAGCGCGTAACCGGCTCACCGGGATCGTGACGCGGGTTGTGCGCGACACCGTCATGGCCCAGGTCGAAATTCAGGTGGGCCCGCATCGCATGGTTTCCCTCATGAGTCGTGAAGCCGCCGACGAACTGGGTTTGGAACCGGGAGTGTTGGCGGTTGCCACCGTTAAGTCCACCAACGTCGGTATCGAAATCCCAGAACATCGTTAATCATCCCTTGAGAGGAATCCCTATGCGTCGCTCGGCTGCTGTTCTTGCTGTTATCGCTGCTGTCTCACTGGCTGCCTGTTCCTCGAGTTCAGGTGGTGGGTCATCGAGTAATTCACCGAGTCCCTCTACTTCGACCTCTTCAGCAGCAGCCATCAGTGGATCGATTACCGTGTTCGCTGCGTCATCGCTGAAGGGTGCGTTCACCGATATTGGTGCGGCATTCCAGCAGGCCTACCCGGGTACGACGGTTACCTTCAACTTTGGTCCGTCAAGTGGGCTCGCGACGCAAATCACCCAGGGTGCCCCCGCTGATGTTTTCGCGTCGGCCAGCAAGAAGACCATGGAGACCGTCGTTGCGGCCGGTGATGCAACTAACACCGAGGTTTTCGCAACGAACACAATGGAAATCGCGACCCCAGCATCCAGTGGCGCGAGCATCACCTCTCTGGCTGATCTAGGCAAGCCGGGTATCAAGTTAGCTGTCTGCCAAAAGGATGTGCCCTGTGGTGTTGCGGCACAAACCCTGTTCGATCAGAACAAAGTCACGGTTACTCCATCGACCGAGGAGGTTGATGTGAAGGCCGTGCTGTCGAAGGTCGAACTCGGTGAGGTTGATGCAGGCATCGTGTACGTCACCGACGTTAAGGCAGCCGCCGACAAGGTGAAGGGCGTTGAGATTCCGGCCGCCCAGAATGTCGAAACCCGTTACCCGATCGCTCCGATCACCAAGAGCCAAAACTCAGCAACGGCGCAGGCCTTCGTCGATTTTGTCCTCTCGCGAGC
>CANGPO010000090.1 GCA_947455705.1 Actinomycetota bacterium
TGGTACACGAACGCCTGGAGGGCACCGATGAACATCGAGAGAGTCCAGAAGAAGATCGTTCCCCAAGTACCTAGACTCGCGAAGGTGAAGGCAAGAACACCAAGCAAGAAGCTCGGAACTGCCAGTGAAACAGCGAAGCCGTCCCACCAACGAAGGGTCTGAAGCAGTTCGCGGTCTTCAACTTCGATGACCGGGGCTGCACCCCAAGACTCGTGATGCGTGTCTGACATTCTGCGCTCCCAAGAGGCATGCGATACGGTCGGCCGAAGCCGTTGCGGTTGCCCGTACACTAGCCAAGTCTTGCGCTAAAGCAAGTACCTTTCGCGTAATTTATTGATCGTATTTGGAGGTTCGGTGCCTGACTTCCACGTAACCGTGGTCTGCGGGACGTGCGGCACGAGGATCCCCATCGTGCTCGGACAGACCGGCACGTGTGCATGTGGAGCACCGTACGACAGCAACAAACTGCCGAAATCGACGGTCGAGGAAATCCACCGACGCGCGGCCGCGTACCAAGCCAGGCGCAAGGGATTCATCGTCCAAGCGTTCTTGGCAGCCCTGGCAGTCTTGCTCGTCGCCCGAAACGCGCCGATACCGATCACGGCTGTGGTCGCACTTGGTGCGTGGTATTGGTTCGGTTTGCGCGCGTACCGACGCGTACGTCAGACCGACAACCCTAGGACGACCTACCCGCTGCGTTAGACGCAGCGATATACGTTTAGCGGAAGATCATTATCCGCCGTTTCTTTTACTGCTTCAACCTGTTTCGCCGTGATGACTATCACCGAAGTCATCGTGTAATGACCGGTCGTCCGAGTGCGTTGGGACCTTCGGCAGGCGTAGCGTGAAGACGTCACTAATCGAGATGATTGGAGTACGTCATGTACAACAAGATCGTCGTCGGAGTGGATGAGAACGGCCACTCATTCGAGGCAGTCAATGCCGCATTGGAACTCGCCAAGGTCACACGAGACGAGATTTTCGTCGTCCATGTGCGAACCCTTGGGACTCCCTCACCCGGCTCCGCGCCGGTACCCATCGAGGACCTGGGTGAAGCTCAAGCCCTTGTCGACAAGACTGTGGCGCTGTTCACCAGCGAGGGACTCACCGCGCACGGGCAGATTGCACGGTCCACTGTAGATAAAGTCGCAGACGTCCTTTTGAGCGTCGCGGACACTGAAAAGGCCGGATTGATCGTGGTCGGGACTCGCGGTCATGGCGATCTCCACGCCGCTCTAGTCGGCAGCACCGCGCACAAGGTGCTGCACGCAGCGTCGATTCCCGTCTTGGTGCACCGAGATACCCGACACGGGTAAGGCAATCCTTACCTAAAGTGCCTGTTCAGGGGCGTGTTGCCCCTGACGAAACTCTCGCTGCGTCGACCTCAACGATTGCGAACTTTCGTGGCGTCGGCGTAGCGAGAAGACCCCGCGACGCGGTAGGTTCCTGACGGATTTAACCGATTTCGTCAGTACGCACTGAATGCAGAACCGACCAAGGAGCAGTTACACATGACCAGAGTGGCGATCATTGGCGCCGGCCCAAGCGGTATGGCAGCACTTCGCGCATTTGAATCGGCGCGCAAAAAGGGCGCCGAGATTCCTGAGCTGGTCTGTTACGAGCGCCAGAACGACTGGGGCGGCATCTGGAACTACACCTGGCGCACGGGCACAGATCAGTACGGCGAGCCGGTACACGGCAGCATGTACCGCTACCTGTGGTCGAACGGCCCGAAGGAATGCTTGGAGTTCGCCGACTACTCGTTCGAGGAACACTTCGGCCGCCCCATCCCCTCGTACCCGCCGCGCGCGGTGCTGCATGACTACATCGCCGGACGCGTCGAGAAGTCCGGTGTGCGTCCGTACATCAAGTTCAACCACGCTGTTCGCTGGGTCGAGTACAGCGAAGAGACGGGTAAGTTCACCGTTCGCGTTCGCGATCTTCCCAACAACCTCGACTCGTCAGAGGAGTTCGACTACGTCATCAACGCTGGTGGTCACTTCTCCACGCCGAACGTTCCTGAATACCCCGGCTTCGACAAGTTCCCAGGCCGCGTTATGCATTCACACGACTTCCGTGACGCCGTTGAGTTCGCTGGCAAGGACGTCATCGTCGTCGGTGCTTCGTACTCAGCTGAAGACATTGGAATCCAGTGCCACAAGTACGGCGCGAAGTCGGTCACGTATTGCTACCGGAACACTCCGATGGGCTTCAACTGGCCAGAGACCGTTGACGAGCGTCCCATCCTCACCCACGTAGAGGGCAACATCGTCCACTTCTCCGATGGCAGCAGCAAGCACGCAGATGCGATCGTCCTGTGTACCGGCTACCTGCACAACTACCCGTACCTTGGGGAAGATCTTCGCCTCAAGAGTGAGAACCGTTTGTGGCCACTGGGTCTGTACAAGGGCATCTTCTGGCAGAACAACACCAAGTTCATGTACATCGGTGCGCAGGATCAGTTCTACACGTTCAACATGTTCGATGCACAGGCGTGGTACGCACGCGACGTCGTACTCGGACGTATCGCTCTGCCGGATGCACCGACCCGCGAAGCTGACTACAAGGAATGGCGTGCCAAGGAAGAGGCATGCGAGACGGCATTTGATCTCATCGACTTCCAGACCGCCTACATGCGCGACATGCTCGATAGCACTGATTACCCCGAGCTTAAGGTCGAGCAGGTTGCTGAACTCTTCAAGACGTGGGAGCACCACAAGGAAGAGGGCATCCTGACCTACCGTGATCGCAGTTATGTTTCGGTGATCACAGGTAACCAGGCTCCCCCGCACCACACCACGTGGATGCTCGCTCTGGATGACTCCAAGGAAGCCTTCCTGGCCAACGAGGCGCAGAGCTAACAGTCAATGATCGTCAGAAGTCCTGAGGGGTGTCGCATATCGCGGCACCCCTCAGTTTTGTTGTGGTGGTTAGCGACCGCGGAGTTGGCGGTAGCGCATGGCGAGCCGTGCGGTGCTCGCATCGAAGCCACTGAGGTCGGGCACATCGTCAGCGACGAGAGCTGGCAATAACTGGCCAGCCATCGTCTTACCTAGTTCAACACCCCATTGGTCGAATGAGTCGACACCCCAGATCACTCCTTGGGTGAACACAACGTGTTCGTACAGGGCGATGAGGCTGCCTAGTGCGTATGGGGTGAGCCGATCCAACATCAGGGTCGCTGACGGTCGGTTACCCGGCATCACCTTGTGCGCAACGAGTTGCTCTCGCGTACCTGCAGAACGCACCTCATCGGCATCGCGGCCGAAGGCCAGTACGTTCGCTTGGGCCAAAACGTTTGCAATGAGTTTGTCGTGATGGTCACCGATGTCGTTCACCGGTTGAACGAACATGATGAAGTCGGCCGGCGAGACCGTCGTGCCCTGATGTAGAAGTTGGTAGAAAGAGTGCTGTCCGTTGGTGCCCGGCTCCCCCCACCAGATTGCACCAGTATCGACACCGACGGCAGTGCCATCGTGCGTGACAGATTTTCCGTTGCTCTCCATAGTGAGCTGTTGCAGATATGCCGGAAAGCGATCGAGGTACTGCTCGTACGGTAAGACAACCTGCGTTTGGTAATTGAAGAAGTCGCGATACCAGACGCCCAGTAATCCCATGAGCACAGGGAGATTCCCGTCGAGGTCGGCATAGCGAAAGTGCTCATCCACCGCATGGAAACCGGCAAGCATGTCCTCGAAGGCGTCCGGGCCTACTGCGAGCATCAACGACAGGCCAATGGCGGAATCCATCGAGTACCGTCCGCCAACCCAATCCCAAAATCCAAACATGTTCGACGGATCAATCCCGAACGCCCGGACGGCATCGGCATTGGTAGAGACGGCCACGAAGTGCTTGGCCACATCGGCCTGAGATCCAAGACCCGATAACAACCATGACCGCGCCGATTGCGCGTTCGTCATCGTCTCCTGGGTTGTGAACGTCTTGCTCGAAACAATGAACAGGGTTTCGGCTGGATCGAGATCGCGCGTGGCCTCGACGATGTCGGTTCCGTCGATATTCGAAACGAAACGGAATTGAAGCTCCCGCTTGGAAAGGTGACGCAAGGCGCGGTAGGCCATCACCGGGCCGAGATCAGATCCGCCGATACCAATGTTCACTACGGCGCGGATGGGCTTGCCAGTGCTTCCCCTCCACTCGTCGGAACGGACTCGATCCGCAAAGGTCGCCATCTGGTCAAGCACCCCGTGGACCTGAGCGGCAACATCAACGCCGTCGACGATGAGAGACTCACCGCGAGGAATCCGCAGTGCCGTGTGCAAGACCGCGCGATCCTCGGTCGTGTTGATCCGAGCACCGGTGAACATTTCTTCTATCCGCGCCCGTAGATCCCGCTGCTCGGCGAGCTCAATCAAAGCGGCTAGGGCCTGGCCATCAATGCGGTGTTTGGACAGATCCGCATGAATTCCCGCGACGTCGTAGGTCATTGACTCGACCCTAGAAGGATCCCCGGCGAACAATTCCCGCAACGTTGCGTGCCTCAGACGGTCGAACTGCTCCGCCAGGTCTGACCACGCCAGTAGGCCCGCGACGGAACCGTCGGTTACAGACTCGGGATTGTTGATCGAATTCATGTCAGCCTCCACTGAGTCTCACGCAAGACAGACCCTTCGTCCCTTAGTCTCACTCTTAGACCCTAGCGATTGAACATCGCACGTGCGCAGGAAGGCGTGAACCATGGCTACCCAAACTCCCATGCAACTCGGCATGGTCGGGCTCGGACGGATGGGCGCGAACCTCGTACGACGCGCCATGCGTGATGGCCATACCTGCGTCGTTTATGACGTTAATCAAACGGCGATCGATGCGCTCGTTGCCGAAGGTGCCATCGGAGCGAGTTCCTACGCCGATCTGGCAGCCAAGTTGGATGGCCCGCGCAACGTGTGGATCATGGTTCCGGCCGGGGAGATTACCGAAAAGTCGGTCGCCGGAGTCGCTGAGCACCTGAGCGATGGCGACACCATCATCGATGGCGGCAACACCTACTACCGTGACGACATTCGCCGCGCGGCGGAACTCGCCGAGCGTGGGATCTTCTACGTCGACTGCGGTACGTCCGGCGGTGTATTCGGGCTCGAACGCGGCTTCTGCCTCATGGTCGGTGGCGCGAACGAGCCCGTTGAGCGACTTGCGCCGATCTGGACGAGCCTGGCACCTGGTGTCGACGCGGCCGAGCGAACTCCAGGCCGATCGGGAAGCCTCGCGCCTGAGGAAAACGGCTGGCTGCACTGCGGGCCGTCGGGAGCAGGGCACTTCGTCAAGATGGTGCACAACGGTATTGAGTACGGTCTGATGGCCGCTTACGCCGAGGGCCTCAACATCTTGCATAACGCGAATGAGGGGCTGCGCTCACGCGAGAACGATGCCGAAACTGCGCCGCTGGATCATCCTGAGTTCTACTCGTACGACATCGATGTTCCCGCTGTCACCGAATTGTGGCGCCGTGGATCGGTGGTGTCGTCCTGGTTACTGGATCTCACTGCCAACGCATTGCATGAATCTCCGACCCTTGAGGAATTCAGTGGTCGGGTTTCGGATTCCGGTGAAGGCCGCTGGACGGCAATCGCGGCCATAGAAGAAGGGGTTCCCGCACCGGTTCTCACTGCCGCGCTCTACTCGCGATTCAGCTCACGTGGCAATGCGCTCTATGGAGACAAGGCTCTCTCGGCGATGCGCAAGCAATTCGGCGGACACGCTGAGAAGAAGTCATAGGCCCGACTGCTTCGTTAGCGAATTGCGCGACACCGACAGGCTAAAGCGCAACTCCGAGCAAACTGTTGACGATTGCTTTGATCTCGCCGCCAGCGTGTGAGTCTTCTGAACCAGACGCACCTGACCGAAGCCGAGTGTTTTCCGCCCATCGGTCGATTACCGACAGGGCGCTTGGGGCATCGAGGTCGTTAGCTAGATGTGCGCGCACCGCGGCCAATACTGGCGTTGCACCAGGCGCAGCTGGCGCGGCACAGGCCGCACGCCATGCCGCAAGCCGTTCCTGAGCTTGGGCTAGGCCCTCGTCCGTCCAATCCCAATCCGTACGGTAGTGATGGGCCAAGATCGCCAACCGGATGGCAGCAGGGTCCACACCCGCCTGCCGAAGCGTGGATACGAACACCAAATTACCGCGCGACTTGCTCATCTTTTCGCCATCAAGACGAACCATCGCCGCATGGGTGTAGTGCCTCGCGTAGGGGCCAACACCGGTGGCCACCTGCGCTTCGGCTGCACCCATCTCGTGATGTGGGAAGGCTAGGTCACTTCCCCCACCTTGAAGATCAATTGGAATTCCGAGATGGTCGAGGGCGATAGCTGAACATTCGATGTGCCAACCGGGCCGACCCTTACCAAATGGGCTCTCCCATGACGGCTCATCCGGACGCTCGAGCAGCCACAGCAAACAATCAAGCGGGTGTTCCTTGCCCGGGCGATCTGGATCACCGCCGCGCTCGGCAAAGATTTCCAACATGCGCTCATCACTAAGGTGCGCGACGCTACCAAAGTTCGGATCGGAGTTAACCCGGAAGTAGAGATCGCCATCAACGTCGTAGACCGCGCCCATATCGCGCAGCTTCTCGATGTACGAAATCACCGACGGGATGGATTCAACTGCTCCAATGTAGTGACGAGGCGGGATCACTTGCAGCGCCGTCATATCCTCGCGGAACAGTTGGGTTTCGCGGTCGCCAAGAGCCACCCAGTCATCTCCCGTATCGATGGCGCGCGCTAGGAGCGGATCGTCGATATCGGTCACGTTCTGCACGTAGTGCACATCGTGACCCGCATCAAGCCAGTAACGGTGCACTAAATCGAAGGTGACGTAGGTGGCTGCATGGCCCATATGTGTTGCGTCGTACGGAGTGATCCCACAGACATACATGGTGGCTGTATCGCCGGGATCGGTGGGACGCACAGCCTGAGCGCCGGTGTCATGAAGACGCAGGAGCGCGCCTTTACCGGGCAGGGTTGGAACGTCAGGGGCGGCCCATGCATGCATGTGAGCAGTCTATGGGGCGGCGGCGCTGCGCGCCGTCAGCGGCTCAGAATGCCGGCCATGGAAGGCTGGGCCAACCATCGCCCGGCATTGGATACATACGTTGACGAAGCAGCCTCGTCACCCGACGCTGGGTACGGGTGATTTCGCGACGTGTGAGCAACTCACTGAGCACATTTCCGAGCTCACCGAGCAAGTCCTCGTTGAAACGTTCAACGTCCTCAACAAGATCATCGGCCACCTCTTCGCCAGCGAAACCCCAGAGCACCGTGCGCAACTTCTCGTCCTCGTTAAATGCCACACCGTGATCGACCCCGAAGGTGCTGACCTCGTCGTCTGGACGTACGCGGCCCACGAGTACGTGACCGCCCTTGCGGTCGGCGTTATTGACGATGACGTCCAGCAGGGCCATCTGCCTCAGCGACGGATCATCTGCGTGCACCAGGGAGACGGGCGACCCGTCATTTCCGTGTGCTTCCACGATGTCGATCCAGCCCGACGGGGTGCGCCCCAGAGGCACCACATCGATCAGACCGGCCCCTGGCTCTGGTTCGTCACCGTCAGGGCTCAGAACCCACGCTTGGGCCATCCCTTGCCCGTACGGACCATCGTGACGCCAGGCCGTCGGAGGTACAAGATTCCATCCCAGTGCGGCGGAAACCTCGTAGGCAGCCACCTCGCGCAGGCCCAGCGTGCCGTCAGGGAAATCCCAGAGCGGCCGTTCCCCCGCCGTCGGCTTGTAAACGCATTGGACGACTACTCCGTCGAGTTCAGCCGTGCCAAACAGCGTGGCATTGCTCGCGTCCACGAGTCGTCCCTCGATCGTGATCGTGCCGGCCTCTAGGACAGCGAGCAGATCAGCATCGTGCTGACGGGTGAGGGGGTTCATGAAGGATCTCGTGCCTGACGAAACTTAGCGGCGGTAACCGTTGGCGCGCGGGCAGATGTGTCCGCTCGGCTCCAACGGCAATGTGCAGAACGGGCAAGGTGGACGGCCGGCTGAGACAACACTCTTCGCTCGCTTGGCAAAACCGCGGGCGTAGGCGGCCGTGATGCGCACCCGCAAGGTCGCCGGGCCATCGTCTGGATCCTCTTCAAGATCCGGGATCTCCTCGTCCTCATCGACAATTTCGTGCGTCTCGACGATGACGAGTTGGGTCTCTTCGTTCCACCCAAATGCCAGCGAACCGACTTCGAACTCCTCGGCGATCGGAGTATCCAACGGCTCGCTATCTTCAACGCTGCTGGGCGCAACTGCAGGTATGGAGACGTCGCCGCCGGAACGTCGAAGAACCTGATCAAGAAGAGCGTCGAGACGCTCGGCGAGTAGCAAGACTTGCTGCTTCTCCAACGCCACGCTGACCAACCTTCTGCCATCACGGGCCTGAAGGAAGAATTGACGTTCACCTGGTTGACCAACAGTGCCGGCGACAAATCGCTCAGGCTGGTCAAAGACGTAGAGTTCGCGGGCCACGAGATCAGCCTATCCTCGGCCGGAGGAGCCTGCTCCCCCACCAATCGCTGCATCCGACGACGCTTTCTTGCGACTGGCGCGCCCCTTCTTCGGAACGGCCGCGAAGCCGGACAGATCGGACCCAGTGTCGTTCGTCTTCAAGACGAATGGACGCATCTCCGTGTAGCGAATGACCGTAATCGAGCACGGGTCAATGGCGATGCGCTGAAAGGAATCCAAGTGCATACCCAATGCATCAGCCACGATCGCCTTGATCACATCTCCGTGAGACACGACCGCGTAGGACACGTCATCGCCATGTTCGGCGCACAGGCGAGAATTCCAATCCCGGATAGCGCCCACGGCTCGCTGGGACATTTCTGACAGGCCCTCGCCTCCGGGGAACACAGCCGCACTCGGATGAGCCTGCACGACCTTCCACAGTGGGTCCTTCGCGAGTGTCTTGAGCGGCTGGTTGGTCCAGTCGCCGTACTTACACTCACCAACCCGCTCGTCGATATGAACCTGGACCTCGGAGGTCCGTGCCGCATTAAGCGCGGCCGCCGTCTCGCGCGTGCGTTCCAAAGGGCTCGTCACAATCGCCGCCAATGGCACCGGAATCAGCCGCGTACCGGCAACCACCGCCTGCTCTCGGCCCTTCTCATCAAGGTCGATACCCGGCGTCCAACCAGCCAGGACGCCACTGGCGTTCGCCGCCGTGCGGCCATGACGGACAAGGAAAACATTCGGCACATGACGACCTTAAGGCCAGATGGGCCTTTGTGCTGACACGATGGGGCTGTGATTAGAGGACTTGGCTACTACCGCGACGGACAACCGCACCCAGAACTCACAAACGGCATCCTGATGGACGGCGTGCTCGACGGCACAGATGTGAAGGCTCTGGAAGGCATGTGGGAGCAGGCTAAGGAGGGGGGCGTCGACAGTTTCGTCTGGCTGGGCCTTCGGGACGCCCTGGACGATGAAGTCTATTTGGCTGCAAGCCTGTTCGGACTCGATCACCTCGACGTCGAAGATGCGTTGTCGCAAGTACAGCGACCGAAAGTACAGATCCGAGAAGGACATGTTGCCGCCGTCTTAAAGGTGCTCGGCTACATCGAAGAAACCTCAGATGTGGAGACGGGCCAAATCGCCATCTTCGTCGGGCCTTCGTATGTCCTATCGATTCGCCAAGGTACACCCGGTGACTTGAGCAATCTGCGGTCAGAACTTGAACGCGACGTGCACCTGCTCAAGCTAGGTCCGATGACTGTCCTACATGGAATTCTTGATGTGGTCGTGGATGGCTACGACTCAGTAGTAAACGAACTCGGCATAGACATCGAACAGGTCGAAGAACGAGTCTTCTCCCCTGACCTCACCGATGACTCTGCAGCTATCTACAAACTCAAGCGCGAGAACATGGAAGTTCGGCGAGCTCTTGATCCGCTACTTCCACTTGCTGATCGCCTACTCAACGCGGCGGAGGTTGACGTACCAGACCCACTTCTCCCGTACTTCCGAGATCTTGGCGACCACCTTTTACGCATCGGTGAAGCAAGTGGACAGTACGACTCACTTCTTGGCACCGCACTTGAGGCCTCGCGCTCACGCCAGGCAATGCAGCAAAACTCCGACATGCGCAAGATCTCAGCATGGGCCGCAATCTTTGCCGTGCCAACGGCTATCGCGGGTGTGTACGGCATGAATTTCGACAATATGCCCGAGTTGAATTGGGAATACGGCTACTACGTCGTCCTGGGCATCATGGGCACGGCCTGCGTCTTGATGTATCGAGCCTTCAAGAAGAGCGGCTGGCTCTAGCCCACCAAACGCCCGCTAGTCGCCGAGGCCTGATGCGTCGAGGATCTCGGCCATCTGGCGAAGTGTGGCCAGTCGTTCGTCAATCGTCTCCGCGTAGGTGGCGACGGACAGCGTGGTAA
>CANGPO010000091.1 GCA_947455705.1 Actinomycetota bacterium
GAAAGCAGACCCACCTCAACGACTTCACGATGGACGACACCATCGTCGTGCCGTCCCGCCATCGCTAGGAACATCCGCGACAACAACTCACGCTGTTCTTCGTCAACAAGATCCGTCAGTGGCCGACCTTGAACCGCCTCGGGATCGTGGCCAAGTCGCCTCGTCAGTGCCGGGGAATGAGAGGTCACGTTCCCGTTCATGTCAACGAGAAGCGTGATGACGTCCGCGTGGTCGACCAGTCGACGAAGTTGCTCATCGGCATGCGCGGCCAAGTCCCATTTGCGACGATCGGTCAGGTCACGCATGGCTGCAACGATCGACCCGTGCTCACCAAGACCCGGGACCCAGCGTCCAACGATCTCAACCAGTCGCCATCCCCGGCTTGTTGCCACGCGTACTTCGAGCGGTGTTCCAACAGGCTTGTCATGCACAGTCTTGAAGGCATGGGTTATCAGCGGGACATCTTCAGGATGAATGAGATCAACAACATGGGCCGCGATGCGTTCGGAGCGACCAACCCCGAACAGCGCCTCGGCTGCAGCGTTCGCCCATGCCAACGACAGATCTGGGGCAATGATCACCATGGCGTCTGGAGCAAACTCCAGACTCACCATCGCATCAACACCCGGAACAAGTTGCTGGCTAACCCCCGTCACATATCTAGAGTGCAACGCAGATTACGCATGAGTCTCAATGAAATTGGGACTTCACCCTCTTGGACGCATCGATCGGCCCAACGGCGCGGGCGTTGATCTTCACTCGCCCAGAAGAATACCTAGGGCGCGTCGAAGAGTGGTGTGCCCGGCTTTGCTTCAGCCGGGCGAATCACCGTGTCAGAAGGTGCCTTACGGTCAGCTTTCTGAGCGGCATCGAGGTAACCGCGGGCCTTGGCCAGAGCGGTGAGCGCGGCCGCCCAATACGTGTTCGCTGATCCAAATGGCGTAACCCCGTCAACAGCAGAACGTGGTGCAACGCGATAGGCCGCAGTCGCGGCACCTACTGCTTTGGATGCCACGACATCTAGCTGTGCAGCCGCTCGCGTCAGTTGGATATCTGCTGCGGAATTCGTGCGACTTCGAGCCGCCCGAATGTTTGCCGCAGCAGCGGACATGCGATGCGCCATGCGCATTCCGCGAATGACGAATGTTCCCTTAGGAACGACAACCTGGTTGATTCGGTAACCGGTCATCGTGCGCCGATCGGCCTCGATTTCGTCAACAGTGGCGGACGTTGCAACACTGAGGCGAAGCTCTCCAAGGTTGGCAATGGCATCGGCAATCATCAGTTGGAGGCCCTCCTTCTGACCGATCGTCAGGTCCGAACTCTTGGCCGTACTTGTGTTGAGGTTGTTTAGCCGATTCAACCGGAAGTCGATCTTGCTCGTCACATCTGCGCGAGACAGCTCTGTTTGCGTTGTCGCCGCTGCCGGAAGGGCCGCCCCGACCAATGACACGGCGCAAAGCGCGATGACCGCGGGTGCAGCAGCAAGTCGCTGTCCGAAACTCAACACGAGACGTTCTCCCTTAACTAGTGACTATCGGCAGCGAAAACCGCCGACGACTCAACTCACAGCGCTACCCCATCGCACGTGTCGGTACTGCGACGCTAGTGTCTGGCGCGATATACCCCACGATTGAACAGGATAAACCAGACATGAGCGACATTCGTACCTTCCATGCTCGGAAGGGGCGAGTGAGCGCAGCCGAACGCGACGGTATTGACCGCTTACTACCGGTTTTCGGCGTAGCCGCGGTCGAACTTGATCCACAGACCATCTTTTCTGGGTTGCCGATCATCCTCGAAATCGGATTTGGTCTGGGTGATGCCACCATTGAGATGGCCCTGGCTGAGCCTGAGCGCGGGATCATCGCTGCGGACGTCCACACCCCGGGGGTCGGGCGCTTACTCAACCGGATTGATGAGTTGGGCCTCACGAATGTCCGCGTGCTGCATGGCGATGCCATTGACTACCTACGTACGTTCGTCCCTGACGGCTGTCTCAACGAATGTCGCGCCTTTTTCCCAGATCCGTGGCCGAAGGCCCGCCACCACAAGCGTCGACTGTTCCGCCCGGACCTCGTGCATCTGATGGCACAAAAACTCGAACCAGGTGGCTACATCCACGTCGCCACCGATTGGGCCGACTACGCCGATGCCATGCGCACCGTCTGCGCGGCCGAAGACGAGTTGACGCTCGTCGCCGACTCAGCCGAGCCGCTTCGACATCGACCAACCACGAAGTTCGAGGCAACGGGATTGCGCAAAGGTCACGACGTACGCGACCTGCTCTACCAACGTCTTACTACGACCAATGGGCAGCGGTAGAGGCAGAACAACTCAGGTGCCGTGACCGCAGTTCGTTCCACGCCACGCCGTCCACAAGTTGTACTTGGTCACACTGACCGCAAAGGTCAGCGCCTGCGCATCCGGCGGTGCGAGATAAGCACGCGCATATCCCGTTATTCCAGCGCGATGGGATTGGATGCGCCAGGTTGAATCGAGGAATTGAAACGCCCCAGAGGCTGATGTGTTGGGGTTGCGGGCCTTCCAGAGCCCAGCCCGCCAAGACTCATGACGTGCCACGCAGAGCGCGAACTTCTCCACGCCCGCATCAAATTTGGCCCACACATCGCTGGTCGTAGCCCAGGCGGCCGGAACCGCGGGCACGTCGGCCAACACCGGTGGGTGAGCCTTGGCATGTGCGATGAGGACTTTCCACGTTGCTGGGCCCACAACTCCATTGGCCGGCTTGACGCCCTTCTTGGCCTGAAAACTCTTGACAGCAGCAACAGACTTCGGCCCATACGTGCCGCTCGCGGGCAAGCCAAGCACCATCTGTACGTACTTGACCGCCTTGCCGCGCGCCCCTTGGTGCAGGACCGGCAAGTAACTTGGCGGGGTCAATGCAGCGGTGTGAAGAACGGCGGCCGACGTTAAGGTCGCAGACACCCCGGCACGATGAGTTGCGGCCTGTGCGGGCGCGGCACCCATGCTGCCGGCGGCGACGGACGTCGCAACGGCGAGCGCTGACGCCCACATGACGACACGACGTGACATGTCGATCCTCCGCCGCCTGCGAGGTGAGCTGTCGGGTTAGGCCGAAGGACATGGCCCGTCACTGGGGAGTGACTTCACCCCGAGGGTGATTTTGGATCACCCGATGGTGGTTCCCCCACCCCCGTCCTAGTTCCGGTATGCATACGGGGACGGGGTTCGGCGGTCCGCACACACAGCCCATCCTGAATCGCAGGGGCCGTAGGTAAGACTACCTTTTGCCAAGATCACTGTCGATTAACAGACAGGTTAAAGAGGAGCACGTGAGCCTACGTCGCGCTAACGTTGACCTGTGACCCTTGGCGCGCTCCCGGAAGCCGGCTGGTATCCCGATCCGGCACAACCCGGCTACCTGCGATGGTGGAATGGGCAGAGTTGGTCAGACGCCACCCATCGGTTGATACCCGCTGAGCCTGCGATGACCACTAACCCTTTACCTGACATTGACTCTTCTGCCCACTCATCACCCACCCGCAGGATGTGGCCCGCGGTTGCGATCGTCTGCATCCTCGTTGCTGTCATCATCGGCGCCCTTTTTGCGCTATCCGCCGCATTTAACAAGAGCAATCTCGACACAGACGCGCTCGCCAGTCGTCTCGGAGCGGAACTCTCCTCGAAATACAACACCACCATTTCGGTCAGCTGCCCTGGCCATGTACCTGTCGCTCAAGGCGCGACCTTCGAGTGTGTCGCATCCGATACGCAGGGCACGCAGCGCACCGTGGTGGTGACCCAAACCACCGATAAGGGGGACGTCACCTACGTCTTAGGCAACTAGGTCGGCAGTGAGATTACGTGGCCCGAATCGAGACAGTGGATGAGCCATCTGCTCGACGACGAACTTCGATCCGATCGGGAATTCGCTCCTTGAGCTCGTTCACATGGCTCACGATTCCGACTACCCGTCCGCCATCTCGCAGTGAATCGATCACCCCCAAGACCGACTCGAGGGTTTGCGGGTCCAACGATCCGAAGCCCTCGTCGATAAAGAGGGTCTCCAGTTCAACTCCCCCGACCTCATCTCGCACCACATCAGCGAGTCCAAGGGCCAACGACAGGGATGCGTAAAACGATTCACCCCCGGACAGGGTTCTGGGGTCGCGTCGCGAGCCGTTCCATTGATCAAGCACGACCAAGCCAAGCCCGGCCCTTCTATTGCCGGAGACCGCCTCATCACGTTCCATCACGTAGCGACCATCACTCATCCGATCCAAACGCCGACTTGCCGCGTCTACCACCGATGCGAACCGTTCACGCAGAACATAGGTAGACAGCGTCATTCGTCGACTGTTCACCCGGCCCAGACCGCCAAGAGCGTCCGCAACCCGAATCGTCGGAGCCGCCTTCGCGTTTACCTCGACGATTGATCGTGCTGCGGCCGCAATAGCCGACGCACAATGACTCACGTCCTTGACCGTGTTCTGCGTTGACGTCAGCAGAGCCCGGGCATCATCTGCCTTCATCGCGGCGGCCGCCAGTCGATGTGCAGATGCGTCCACGTTTGGTAACTCGCTCTGCGGAGCACTATCGACAAAGCCGTCTAACGCGGCTGCATTGACCGCGGAAAGCCGCGCGTGCTCGGCAATGCGCTCGGTGCTGGCTTGAAGATCCGCTGGATGTCGAATGGCCTGCCGTGCCTCGTCGACATCACGGCAACCCGCATCCCGAGCAGCCGCGTCTAAAGCGTGTGAAACTGCGGCGAGATTCTGATCAAGGGCCTCAACCTGGGCACATGACCCGGCCCACTGCTGTGCGGCCGAGATCGCAGCAGTGAGAGCTTGCGATCGATCCGCGACCGTGTCGAAATCAGCCCGAGCTGCATCGATGGCTGCCTCGGAGGCAGCAACCTCCTCGGTAAGGTTGGCGATTCGCTCGACGGCGACCGCGAGGTTCAACTCAGCGGCACTAAGCGCAGTTCGCGCCTGATCGAGCTCATGTTGAGCCTGCTCACAGGCAGCGTCATGGCGTGGGAGTTCTTGCACGGCGGATTGAGCCTTCGCGACCTCAAGGGTCAAACGCTGCACGTCCTGCGATGGATCCTGCTGTCCAGCGTCCGCTCGGCAGCGCTCGCGCTCCACGATCTTGGCACTGAGGCTCGTCTGCGCCTCCTCACGCCATTGGGCTGCCCGGTCAGCAATGCGCGACAGTTCATCGAGTTGATCTTCAGATACTCGGACTCCCGTTGCCACCGCCGGCACGGGATGATCTGTTGAGCCACACACCATGCAGGCCTGGCCCGCCTCCAAGGTGCTCGCAAGCTCTGCTGCCATACCGGCCAGTCGATGGGCGGTCGCCTGCTGAAGTGCCTCGCGCGCTTGCTGGGACGAATCGATTGCTGCGCGACGCTGCTCATCTAGCGCGACGACCTCGGCATCAAGGATGGGCAGCCGCTGCCACGAACGCAATCGCTCTTGTGCTTGGGTCAGGCTCAGGGCGAGATCCGGGGCACGAACCGACAGTGCCCGGAGTTCATCGCGCTGCTTGACCAGCTCTGCAAGCCGAGCCGGAAGCGTAGCCACCAGCTCAGCCAACACGGCCACGTCACTGTTGTGACTGAGCTGGGACGCGATGGCGCTCTGCACCATGTCACGTTGTTGCTCAAGGCTCTTTTCTACTGCGAGTGCTGGTGTCAGTTGCGCGTGATCACCACGTAAGCGCTCAACCAGCGAGAGCACGTCTGCGGATCGAGGCGTTGCGGGTAGCGACCGGACGTGCTCGTCACCCACCAGTGCTTGTTGCTGCTGGCCCTCGACCATGGCAGCCGACAGCTGCGCGGCGATGCGATCCCGTTCGTCGAACATGGGCACGAGCGCCTGAACGCGGATCGCACGATCTCGCTCATCTACCAGCGCAGACATCTGCTCGGCCATCGAGGCAAGGCGGACTCGCTCTTGCTCATGCTCAATACGTTCACGGTTTCGTTCATGCGTGGCAACAAGCGCGTCGTGCGCTGTACGAGCCGCCTCAAGCTCTGATTGCGCGTCGGCATCTATGAAGATGGCCCGTTCATACGCTGCCTTCGCTTGCGCCTCAATGTCATGGATCCACTCGTCGCGCTCGTCGTCGGAAAGCCCGAGCACCTGATCGACGTCGAAGGAGACCGGATTGTCGCCCTGCTCAACGGTTACAGGTGGGATGGCAGCCACAGGTGGTGGCTCGTCAGCGACCACATCAACGGCCAACTCGCCCACTGCTTGTCGCAGCGAGACAACCGCATCGCGAAGTAATTGATTCTCTTGCGCGATCTCACGCTGAGCGATCTGGCGCTGTTCGGCGGCGATCCGCTCCATGTGTTGGTAGTGGTCGGTTGCAAACAATCGTTGAAGAACATCCCTGCGCTGCTCAGCATCGGCGCGCAGGAACGTGGCGAACTCTCCCTGGGGCAGGACGACCACTTGGCAAAATTGTTCAAGGCTCAAACCCCCGAGAAGGCGACGAACTTCATCGTCTGCCTCACGCACCCGATTGGAGATGAGCTCTTGTGAGAACTCACCGGAGGCCTCGAGGTTGAGCCGCCACAGCCAGACTTTTGCATTGACCACGGTGGTACCAGAACCGTCACGCTTAACCCGCTCGAACGTGGGGGTACGACGAATCCGGTATCGGTTACCACCCATGGAGAAATCAAGCTCGGCCAGCGGATCTAGCTCGGAGCTGAAATCAGAATAGAGCCGATCTTTGCTCGTTCCTCGGCCAGCAACACCGCCGTATAGAGCGAAGGTGATCGCGTCGAGAATCGTCGACTTACCTGCACCTGTTGGGCCCTCGAGCAAGAACAAGCCACCTGCGCTCACGCGGGTCAGATCGATTTCATGCTCGGCAGCAAAAGGGCCCAGAGCCGCCAGCCGGAGGCGATGCAATCTCATGCGGAACTCTCGTGGACGTGCCGAGCCAGCTCTTCAACGGTGGCGATCACAGCCATCTCGTCATCGGTTGGCTCACCACCACCTGTGTAGGCCAGAAAAGCGCGACCTACCTCAACCGGGTCGTGTGCGACGGCCCGCAACCGCGCCAGATCAGCATCGACAGTGACGAGCGCGGAATCCGGCCGATACTCCATGACCAGTACGTGTGGGAACCGCTCACGAAGCTGATCCATAGGAGCATCCGGTCGTCGATCGTCAGTGAGCGTGACATGCAACCACGCCTGTTCGTAAACAGCCAACTGTGGATCGGCGAGCAGGGCTTCTAGGCGTCCGGTGATTCGCGCGATCGGACGTGGCACCGGAGTGGGAATGAGCGAGAACTCAACCTGACCGTCGTGAGCTATATCGACGAGAGTGACCGAGGTGACATGGTTGATCTCACTAAACGAGAACGCTAACGGGCTTCCGCTGTAACGGATCGTGGACGTTGATCCCGATACTTGCTGCGCCCCGTGCAGATGCCCGAGCGCTACGTAGTCGACGCCATCAAACACAGAGGCGGGAGCGTCGCCCACTCCTCCAACGCGAATATCGCGCTCACTATCACTTGGCTGACCACCCGTGATGAAGGCATGGGCCAGAACAACGGATCGACCTGGAACCTCCTGCAATTGGGTGCGAATCCGATTCATCGCCGCGGTGAGGACCTCTACATGGGAGCGACCCGTCTGCAACTCGTCGTGCACGACATCGGGATCGAGATACGGAATTGCAAAGATATGAACGGGACCGTGCGCGTCAGTGATCGTGATGGGGCGATCGAGATCGGCGGTACGTGTGCGGACGTGAATACCTGACACCTGCGCCAACTCAGCCCCGAATCCAAGGCGGGTTGCTGAGTCATGGTTTCCCGCAATCAAGATCACCGGAATACCGGCATTGGCAAATTGCGCTAGCGCCGCCGACGCCAACGCAACCGCATCAACAGACGGAACGGCACGATCGAAGATGTCACCCGAGACCACGACCGCATCGACACGCTGGTCGATGGACTGTGCGAGCAGCCACGTCAAGAAGTCACGCTGGGCATCGGTGAGATCGACGCGGTGAAACGATCGACCAAGATGCCAATCGGAGGTATGGAGCAAGCGCACACCAACACGTTATTAGGCCGGTGTGACAACGTACTTTCGACGCACCGAGGCAGCCAGCGTCAGTTGGTAGTGCCGATCCACGTTGACCTGACAGTCCTGATGAACAGCGCTCATCAACAGCGCTCACCAACTGGACGTGCGGTTACTTGACGACCGGCCAGTGACCCTTGAGCTTTGAGTGTGCCAACCAGGTCGACCAGGCAATATTGAAGGGGCCACCCACACTGTTGTTGGACTCCATCGGACGCTTCGTGCCCGTGGTGATGATCGGATCGCCCAGCAGCGAATTGTCGTAGAACCACTTTGCGTCGTTCGCCAGCAAGTTGGTGCAACCGTGCGAACCATTCCACTTACCAATGCGGCCGGCCGCCCACGGTGCCCCGTGCACAAATTCACCCGACCAGGTAATCCGCACTGCCCACGGCGCAGTGAGGTCGTACTGATCGTTGGGATCAGTGATGCCCGCCAGGATGCTCGACATGTGACGGCTGGGGTACTTCTCCATGACCGTCTTGATTCCAGAGCGGGTTTCGAAACCCTTCTTGCCCAGCGACACCGGGAATTTCTTGACCAGGTGCCCATCAATGAAGATCTTCATGCGATCGGTTACCGCGTCGACCTTGGCCACAAATGCCCGCGACGTATGCAGGATGTAGGTGCGAGTGGTGCTCGATCGTCCCAAGTAGCGGAATTGCTTTGACTCGTAGAGGTCAACGCCCTTGAGGGTGAATGCCACCTTGATTGTCGCGTGTCCAGGCCAGAAGCCTTTCTGACGGAACATCGCAGAGCTGTTCGACTGCCACATCCACGCACCAGAGGACAGTTTGCCGTTCACGTACACGCGCATGTTCTCTTCGGCTAGTTGCTTATGCGCAACATCGTGAGTGAAGTTGACGGTGATGGGATAGGCAACGCCGACCGTCCTTCCACTCAACGGGAACACCGAGATGGAGACGCCCTGAACCGGCTTTGCCGGCGGACACGTAGCCGAGGCCGCTAGCGGAACGATGGCAACGGCGGCTGGGGTGGCTGGCGTCGACGTCGGCGTTGCCGTTGGCGTGGCCGTTGGTGTCGCCGTGGGGGTGGGAGTTGGCGTCGGCGTGTGAGTGGGCGTCGGGGTGGGAGTCGGAGATGGCGAACACGAGGTTGCCGTCACCCCTGCGGCCTGCGCAGGGGTAGATACGGTGACAATCGCGATCCCGGTAGCTGCGACGGCAACTGCGGCCAACACTGACAGTTCCGGTCGCACAAGCGCAGCGCGCCAATTCATGAAGTTCCTCTCGTATGCCACAACCCGAACGTGAGCACGGGTAACGGCAACTCACCCAACACAGGTCCATAGTTTACCCACGAATTTCGGGGCAAAACCACGGGCGTCCCCGCCATGTGAGGTACATGATCTGCCTATGAGTTCAGCCCCGCCATTGCCTCCCGCCGATTCACGCCCCCATGACACGTCAGGCAACCGACGTGTGATCACGGTGGCCGCAGTTGCTGCCCTGGGTGGATTCCTGTTCGGATTCGACTCGTCGGTGATCAACGGGGCCATCCCTGGGATCACCGCCCAGTACAACACCTCACCAGCGGTCACAGGATTCACTGTCTCAATCGCGCTGATCGGCTGTGCCATCGGAGCATGGTTTGCCGGACGGATCGCTGATCGGATCGGCCGAATCAAGGTGATGACCTTGGCCGCAATCGTGTTCATCGTTTCAGCCATCGGCTCGGCATTTCCCGGTGGCATTTATGGGCTGATGTTCTGGAGGCTGATCGGCGGCCTGGCCATTGGTACCGCCTCGGTTATCGCGCCGGCCTACATCGCTGAGATCGCACCGGCGCACCTGCGTGGTCGGCTCGGCTCACTGCAGCAATTGGCCATCGTGACCGGCATCTTCATTGCATTGCTCACCGGTTACGTGATCGCCCATGCGGCCGGAAGCGCCTCACAGGATTGGCTCTTCGGGATCGAAGCATGGCGATGGATGTTCCTGGCTGAGATTGTTCCGGCCTTGGTTTATGGATTCGCCGCTCGCACGATTCCCGAATCAC
>CANGPO010000092.1 GCA_947455705.1 Actinomycetota bacterium
ATAGGGGGTTTCGTACTCACTGCCCTGGGCCGTCACACACGCCGTCGTCCCGGCCAACACGTCACGTTCGATTCGCCAGGTGACACCCTCGGCAGATTCGGACGAATGATCATTGCCCGGTGTAAACGAGGGCGCAGCCGCCGATCCAGTCGGTTCGTACTTCGGCAACATCAAGGTTGCAGATGCAATCGTGAGAGTGAGCGGCTCGGGCGGTGCAACTGTGTTTGGCCAGTCGGTCCCGGCGATGGCTAACCGCAGGAGACGGCCCTTCGACCACGTCCACGACGTTGCCTCGAGCTCTACCTGGACGCCGTAGACCTCTCCGGGGACGAGTGCGTCTGCCCGATCCATACCGTGTCGACGCGTCAGATTGAGGGTGCCGCGGGTGACCAGCGTCGACGTACCGTCCGGCCCGACATCTTCTAACCGCACCGCAATCGTTGCGACCGGGGCCGACGACGAAACAGACAGCCGAACATATCCGTTGCCCGCAATCTCGAGTCCGTCGGGATCAAAATCCCACGTGAGCGAGGCGGCGTCGTCGTAGCGCTGATCGGTGGGCTGCCCCCAGGGCAAATGGCCCGCACATGAAATCCATGCCGCCGTGCCGACGTCCGGAATCACGCGGTACGTGCGGGGTCCGGAGAGCGGGAACTCGACCCAGCTAGACCGCGGGGATGGCCATGAATCGGCACGCCATTCACCGGGAACATCATCAAGTGCCGGTGCCGGATCATGTGAAGCCCGCGCGTACCAGACGGCCTCGGGCGCACGATCAATTCCATTGTCGATCCCACGTAGCCAGCGATCCCACCACGTCACCATCTCTGGGACGAGATCGATCCTCGGCCCTGGTGCAGAGGTAGCTGTGTCCGCATGTGCCCACGGCCCGGCGAGCAGGCGGCGCGGCACATTGTTTCGCGCCAACTGCTGCATCATTCGGAAGGAGTTGTTGCGATATCCGTCAGCCCAACCGGCGACGATCATGGTCGGAATATTGATGCGGTCATAACCGGGACGAACAGACCCTTGACGCCAATATGCGCTATCACGCGGATGCTCACGCCAGGTTAGTAACCAGGGTTCGTTCTTCTCGAAACGAGCACGCCATTCTTCACGCCACGCCGGCCCGAATACCGCTGGAGTAGGCGGCAGCACGTTGTAGGCGGTCATGTAATGCGGATAGTCAACGAGGTCTATCCACTTGAGCAAACCACCCATGTAATGAACATCGTCGGTATGCCGATCATCGGTTGCATAGATGGCGACGACTGCCTTGAGATGCGGTGGACGTTCACACGCCATCTGGAGTGAGTTGAAACCGCTGTACGACGTCCCGTACATCCCGATGTTGCCATCACACCATGGCTGCGCGACGAGCCACTCCATGGCGTCGACGAGATCCATCTGTTCGGAAACGGGATACTCATCCACCGCACGCCCACCCGAGTTGCCAGTGCCACGTAGATCAATGCGCGCAACGGCATACCCATAGTCGTCACGTAGCCGTTCATACTCACTTTGATGTGAGAACGAGGTGGCATCGTCCTTGCGATACGGCAACGCTTCGATGATGCACGGCTGCGGGCCACGGCTTGAGTGCGGGATATAGACAGTGGCTGCAAGATAAACGCCATCGCGCATCGGCAGCCACACGTTAGCCAGCGAGCCTTTCGTTCCTGCCGGGACTGCTCCGTCGTGGACTGACATGTCACACCGCCTTGTCTAAAAGAACGCGAACTCGATCAATGGGCAAGGCGGGCACCGTGCGTCCATCGACTCCTGTGACATCGTGCGCGGCAAGCATGGACGTGATCACCGCTTCTTCAGTCGCATCGACGACGGCCTCGAAGTACGGATCTAAGGCCCGACCCGATAGTGGGGTGAGGGTTGAAACGTCACCACGCGGGGCACGAAGCCCGAGGGCCACCGCGAGGAAGATTTCACCTGAACCGTGCGTGGCAACAGAGCCGGTACGCGCCAAACCAAGTCCCACGCGTCGAGCTAACCGATCGCAACCATGATGATCAATGGGAGCGTCAGTAACGACCACGCCAATACAGGAGCCCGCAGGAGGTGGCGTTGGTCGACCAGGATCACCAAGCTGCGCGCCGATGGGATGACCAGCAAGGGTGAACCGCGACCAGGATCCGTAATTGGTTAACAGAACAACACCCACGACGTGACCATCGGGCAATACACGCGATGAACTACCGATCCCACCTTTGTAGTCGAAGCACGACATCCCGGTGCCCGCGCCGACTGCACCATGCTCAGGTGCCAGGTTCGACCCGGTGTTCACTCTGGCTGCCGCTAATGCAGCCGCAACATTCTCATCTGTCACATGCATGTACCGCGGATCGTTCAGCCATGAGTCGTCACATTCACCGACCGCGGGGATGATCACGTCATCCACGCCGATCCGAGGCTGTTCAGCCATGAGCAGCCGGCAGGCTGCGTCGTAAACCCGGCCAACCTGCATCGTTGAGGTAAGGAACACGGGGGTTTCGAGGATCCCCCACTCATCAATTTGCGAGCGGGCCGTTAACTCACCGGCTCCGTTCAGAACACTCACCCCGGCTGGGACCGGACTCGACCACGTATCACCGAGGTTGACGACGGTGACCCCGGTGCGCGCAATCCCGCGGCCGAAAGGCGGCGGCGCATCGTCGTAAACCACGGTTGAGTGGCCAAGGCCTACCCCAGGCACATCGGAAATGGAATTGGTCGGACCAGTGGGAAGTGATCCGATACTGAGTCCGAGATCAGCAACACGCGTCATACCTGCATCCTGCCCTAGCCGTCGCTGAACTCGCCCGAGGTTCACTATGCGCGTCCCTATTACCGACAAACTTTGGGATGCTGATCCCGTGACCCATGACGCCAACATCAGACGAGCCATCGTCGTCAGAAGTGATTACTGCGCCCTGCACATTCCCGGCGCGGAAATTTGGGTTGGCGTGCGCACCCCGGGAACGGAGGTTGCCGAACGCACTGCTCGCATCGAAGCCACCTTGTACTCACGCGACTACACCGTCGTCGACGCGGTGGCCTACCCAGATTCTGTGCTCGCTTCGATCCACGATCCCGGGCTCATCGCCTACCTGCAATCAGCCTACGAGCGGTGGACGCAAGCTGGCTTCGTGGTCGATCCCGGACAGGACCGGGTTGTTCCCTACCTGATGCCCACTCTCGGGATGCTCGACGGACTTCCAGAGCGCGAACCCACAGCGATCCACGCTGCGGCGGGGCGGTGGTGCTACGACACGATGACACTCATCGGACCAGGCACGTGGACGGCAGCCCGAGCTGCCATAGATGTCACGCTCACGGCTGTTGATCACGTCATGAAAGGTGCTCCCGTCGCGTACGCGCTCACTCGACCACCAGGACATCACGTCACCCGCAGTGCCTTCGGTGGATCGTGCTATCTCAACAACGCGGCGGTGGCAGCCCAAGCGCTTCGCGAGGCTGGACATGAACGCGTGGCCGTGATCGACATCGACGCACATCACGGCAATGGCACTCAGGCGATCTTCTACGACCGCGCCGATGTGACATACGGGTCACTTCACATTGACCCGGCCGCCGGGTGGTTTCCACACTATGCGGGATTCGCCGATGAGCTTGGTCGCGGAACTGGCACTGGCGCGAATCTCAACATCCCCCTGGCACCAGAAACCGGGGACGACCGCTGGCTGGGTGCGGTCGAGCAGCTCGCGGCTCACGCAAGGGATCATCACGCCAGCGCACTCGTTGTGAGCCTGGGAGTAGATGCCGCACTGGACGATCCTGAATCGCCACTGCGTGTCTCTGCCACAGGGTATGAAACTGCCGGTCGGATTTTGGCGGAACTCGGACTGCCGATCGTCGCAGTCCAGGAGGGCGGCTATCACCTCGACACACTCGGAACGCTGGTCGATGCCACCCTGACGGGCTTGGGCGGATAACGTAAGGCCGAGTTACAAACATCCATGATCGACGTGCGGAACGGGAGCTAGACGATGCCACGGTACGGCCCACAGTTCGGTCCGGATATCACCTTCCTCGGTATCGACCGATGCACGATCGATGAGCCTGAGACGTATGAGAATGCCGATGTCGTCATCGTGGGCGCTCCGTTCGATGGCGGCACGTCGTGGCGGGCGGGTGCCCGATTTGGTCCGCAAGCAATTCGCATGACCGACTACAACCCGCACGATGGCTCCCGGCCCTCGCTGGCATTGCGCGTTGATGGACTGGCAGATATGCGCGTTGTTGACGCCGGTGACGTCGAGATGTACTCAGGCGACGCCGCCCGATCATGTGCCGATCTTGAGGTGGTGATCGAGAAGATCGCCCGCACGGGGGCGATCCCGCTGGTTCTTGGCGGCGATCACACCGTCACGTGGCCCAACGCGACTGGCACCGCGCGCGCACGCGGCTGGGGCCGCGTCAGCGTCATCCACTTTGATGCTCACGCAGACACCGGCGATATCGAATTTGGTTCCCTCGTCGGCCACGGCCAGCCCATGCGCCGACTCATCGAATCAGGTGCCGTACGCGGTGATCGATTCCTCCAAGTTGGCCTTCGCGGATACTGGCCGGGCCCGGAGACTCTGGACTGGATGGCCGAGCAGGGTATGCGTTCCTACGAGATGACAGAGATCGTTCACCGCGGCCTTAACGAATGTCTGACTGAAGCATTCGCGATCGCCATGGATGATTGCGATGGTGTCTTCCTGTCCGTCGACATTGATGTGTGCGATCCCGGAGCGGCACCCGGTACGGGTACACCAGAATCCGGCGGTCTGTCGGCTCGCGAGTTGCTCGACGCAGTTCGTCGTATTGCCTTAGAACTGCCCGTCGTCGGCATGGATGTTGTTGAAGTTGCTCCCCCCTACGACCACGCAGACATCACGGCCATGCTTGGCAACCGCGTCGTCCTTGAGGCTATTTCAGGAATTGCGCGTCGCCGTCAGGATGCCGCGAACGGAACGACGTGGGATCCGAGTCAGCCGCTTCTCGCCGGACGCAACAAGCCAGCGACACCAAGCGCTGCCCCACAAGGCGCAACCGAATAGCAACACCGACTGGATGTGGTCAGCAACACCCACCCGATCGCCGTTCGACTCAGCAAAGGCCACCTCTCGGCGCGTACCCTTGGAGGGTCACGGTCTGGCGGTTTCGTCAGGCCTAGGTGTGTGGGAGTGAAGGGTTATCCATGTCTGCGCAGTCCGAGCACGAAGGACACTTGCCGTCATTCGGACCAAACGAGTGGCTCGTCGATGAGATCTACCAGCAGTACCTGACAGATCCCAAGCAGGTAGACGAAGCGTGGTGGGACTTTTTCGCCGACTACATGCCCACCGAACACTCGGGAATCGAACTTACCGAGGCCGCGCTTGCTGCCCATGAGGCCGCTCGCGTTGAAGCGCAGGCAGCAGAGATAGCCCAAGATGCGACCAGCGCCGCACACGAAGCACCCCACACCATTTCTGCTCCGTCGTTGTCATCTGCGCCGGCACCAACTGCTCCTGCCGCCCCCACAACAACTCCTGCCGCCCCCGCCCCTGCAGCAGCCGAAGTCGTGCTCCTCAAGGGCCCTGCCGCACGCGTCGTATCCAATATGGAAGCAAGTTTGGCCCTACCAACGGCAACCAGTGTGCGTGCCGTGCCCGTCAAGCTACTGATCGATAACCGCATTGTCATTAACAATCATCTGGCTCGTGCACGCGGTGGCAAGGTGTCGTTTACCCATCTCATCGGCTGGGCGATGGTGCGTGCGCTCAAGGCGATGCCTGAGATGAATTGGGCCTACACCGAACTCGACGGCAAGCCCGCGATCCAACACAACGAGCGTGTGAACCTCGGTTTGGCCATTGACCTCGCCAAACCCGATGGCAGCCGTCAACTACTGGTGCCCAATATCAAGAACGCCGATCAACTTGATTTCGCGACCTTCTGGTCGACGTACGAAGAGTTGGTACGTAAGGCGCGGCACAACAAACTCGGCCCTGACGACTTCGCCGGCACCACAATTAGTCTCACCAACCCCGGCACCATCGGCACGGTTCACTCGGTCCCGCGCCTCTTGCCAGGACAGGGCGCAATCCTCGGCGTCGGCGCCATGGATTACCCCGCTGAATGGCAGGGCGCATCCATTGACACCCTTGCCAAGCAAGCAATCAGCAAGATTGTCACCCTCACCTCGACGTACGACCACCGCATCATTCAGGGCGCCCAGTCAGGTGAGTTCCTGAGAATCATTCATGGCCTACTGCTCGGCGAGAACGATTTCTACGACGACGTGTTTGCTGCGTTGCACATTCCGTATGAGCCCATTCGCTGGGCTGCCGATATCACCACCTCCCACGATGCTGATCTGGACAAGACAGCGCGGGTTCAGGAACTCATCCATGCGTTCCGCGTGCGCGGTCACCTCATGGCCGACACCGATCCCCTGGACTACACCCAACGTCAGCACTCAGACCTTGAACTTGCCAGCCATGGCCTAACCCTGTGGGATCTTGATCGCGAATTTCCCACCGGCGGTTTCAGCGCTAAGAGCTTCATGCGATTGCGAGACATTCTTGGTGTTCTTCGCGATGCCTACTGCCGCACCATTGGCATTGAGTACATGCATATGCAAGATCCGGAGCAGCGAGAGTGGATTCAGGAGCGAGTAGAGCGTAAGTACGACAAGCCTGCCCGTGATGAACAGTTGCGCATCCTTCGTCGACTCAATGCCGCTGAGGCGTTCGAAACATTCCTGCAGACCAAGTACGTGGGACAGAAGCGGTTCTCACTCGAAGGTGCCGAATCAGTGATCCCGCTCATGGACGCGGTGATTTCCGCGGCTGCCCGCGCAGGAATGGACGAAGCGTGCATCGGAATGCCACACCGCGGACGCTTGAATGTCCTGGCAAACATCGCTGGAAAGTCGTATGGACAGATTTTCCGTGAGTTCGAAGGCGACTTCGAGGTGGAGGGTTCGGTTCAAGGATCCGGCGACGTGAAGTACCACCTGGGTACCAGTGGTGATTTCACCGCAGAGTCCGGTGAACACATCCCGGTCTACCTTGCGGCCAACCCATCGCATCTTGAGGCAGTGAATCCTGTTCTGGAAGGTATCGTCCGCGCGAAGCAAGACGCATTGCCAATCGATCGCGTCTTCTCGGTGCTTCCAATCTTGTTGCACGGAGATGCCGCCTTCGCGGGCCAAGGCGTTGTTATGGAGACCCTTAATCTTTCGCAACTTCGCGGCTACCGCACCGGCGGAACGGTACACATTGTCGTGAACAACCAAGTCGGATTTACGACCTCACCAGAGGCCTCACGTTCATCGGTGTACTGCACCGATGTGGCGCGCATGGTTCAAGCGCCGATCTTCCATGTGAATGGCGATGATCCAGAAGCGGTTGTGCGAGTGGCCGAATTAGCATTCGAGTTCCGCCAAGAATTCAATAAGGATGTCGTCATCGATCTCGTTTGCTACCGACGTCGTGGTCACAACGAGGCCGACGACCCATCGTTGACCCAGCCACTGATGTACAACTTGATCGATAACAAGCGGTCCACCCGAAAGCTTTATACCGAGGCACTGATCGGTCGTGGCGACATCAGCCTCGAGGAAGCCGAAACTGCCCTTCGCCACTACCAGGAGCAACTCGAGCGAGTATTCGCTGAAACACGTGAAGATCTCTCACATCCGCGCGAGGTGCATCACGTCGATCCGCCTGAGTACCCGGCTCGAGTACAGACGGCAGTGCCCACGGCAACCATCGAGCTCATCGCGAACGCGCAGATCTCATTGCCAGAAGGCTTTACCGTCCATCCTCGTTTGGCGCCGCAATTACAGCGTCGCGTCGACATGGTCCGGGGTAACAACGTCGACTGGGCTTTTGGTGAGACGCTGGCGTTTGGATCACTTCTGTTGGAAGGCCGCACCGTACGGCTGGCCGGCCAAGACTCACGGCGCGGCACCTTTGGTCAGCGTCACAGCGTGATCGTCGACAAGGTCACCGGTGAAGAGCACACACCGCTGTCGAATTTAAGTGACAGCCAAGGTTACTTCTTCGTCTACGACTCACTACTTTCCGAATATGCAGCGATGGGCTTCGAATACGGTTACTCCGTCGCCGACCCGGATGCGCTCGTGCTGTGGGAAGCCCAATTCGGAGATTTCGCCGATGGGGCACAGACCATCATTGATGAGTTCATTTCTTCAGGTGAACAAAAGTGGGGCCAGTTGTCTGGCGTGGTTCTTCTTCTGCCCCATGGCCAAGAAGGACAGGGCCCCGATCACTCGTCGGCGAGGATTGAGCGGTATCTGCAGATGTGCGCCCAGGACAACATGACGGTCGCGATGCCATCGACTCCGGCGTCCTACTTCCATCTACTGCGCTGGCAGGCACTGGCCCCGCATCACAAGCCACTGATTGTCTTCACGCCGAAGTCAATGCTTCGACTCAAGGCGGCAGCATCGTCGGTAGCCGATTTCACGTCGGGCACCTTCGAACCAGTGATTGTTGATGCGAGTGTGGATGCCTCGGCGGTTACCCGCGTCTTGGTGTGTTCAGGCAAGGTCACCTACGACTTGCTCGCCGAGCGTGATCGTTCTGGCCGCACCGATGTTGCAATTGTTCGCCTCGAACAATTGGCACCTCTGCCCGTCGATGCCCTCGCGGCGGCAGTTGCTCGCTACCCCGAAGCAGCAGAACTTGTGTTCGTCCAAGAGGAACCGGCTAATCAGGGCGCATGGCCGTACGTGGCGGTGAATCTAATGGGACATCTCGGTCATCGGAACCTGCGCGTCGTGTCGCGTGCGGCAGCGTCGTCACCCGCCGTCGGAACACATAAGGTTCACGAACGCGAACAAGCCGAACTCATCGCTACAGCGTTCGCATAAGGAGCACGAATGTATTTCACTGATCGCGGGATCGAAGAACTGGAAAAGCGTCGAGGTGATGAGGACATCACCTTCGCGTGGCTCGCCGAACGCCTGCGCACGTTCGTGGATCTCAATCCCGAGTTCGAGACCCCGGTCGAGCGGCTAGCCGTCTGGCTAGCCCGCCTCGATGACGAAGACCCAGACGACGAATAATCCTGCGCGACTAGCCGATCAGCCGTTCGTCAAAACGAGTTTGCCAACGACGTCGCCAGCGTTGAGCCGCTCGAAAGCCGCGCGAGCATCACGTAAGTCGAAGGTCGCGTCGATCGTTGGCCGCACACCGGTACGTGCGAGCAGCGCCAGCATCGACTCCAACTCATCGCGAGTTCCCATGGTCGAGCCGACAACATTGAGTTGCAGGAAGAACACACGGTTGAGATCCGCCGGCGGATTCGGCCCGCTAGTGGCACCAGAGACAACCACGGTTCCACCCGGACGTAGAGACTTCAGTGAGTGCGACCAGGTCGCTTCTCCGACGGTTTCGATAACGGCATCGACGCGATCGGGCAACCGAGCACCGATCTCGAACGCTTCGTCGGCACCAAGCTCAAGCGAACGAGCACGCTTGGCTTCGTCACGACTCGTCACCCATACCCGGAAACCCATGGCCTTCGCCAGTTGAGTCGCAGCCGTGGCCACTCCTCCACCGGCACCCTGGACCAGGACGGTGCCGCCCTCGGTGAGACCAGACTTAGTCGCGAGCATGCGGTAGGCCGTCAGCCACGCAGTAGGAAGGCAGGCCGCCTGTTCGAAGCTGAGCTCAGCAGGCTTGGCGATCACGTTGCGCGCCGGCACCGCGACAGTCTCAGCGAACGTACCGGGGTATAGCTCGCTGAGCAGGGTGCGCTTGGGATCAAGGGTTTCATCACCACCCACTGCATGGGGATCTCCCACTACACCGTGCACCACGACGGGCGAGCCGTCGTCGAGAACTCCCGCGGCATCGCAACCAAGGATCATGGGGAGTCGATCCTCACGAAGACCCACTCCCTTGAGGCTCCACA
>CANGPO010000093.1 GCA_947455705.1 Actinomycetota bacterium
CCGGCGCGCAGGCGCGACAGTTGGATGAAGTGGCTCGGGTTGAGGAACAGTTCGTTCATCTCCGCGAGCTGATCGATCGTCAATCCATCGGTGCGGTGAATCAGGAAGTCTAAGTACTGGAAGCCATCCTTGGCACCGTAGCCAACGTGGTGTGCGCCAACGAGTTTGCGCGTCTTGGCATCGAATACCGCCTTCTGGAATCCGGTGCGCTCGGGATGGGTAAACGCCATCAGCATTGTGCCGTCCGCGCAGGGCAACGGGATGTCGCCGTAGGGAACACCGGGTGGTGGCATCTGGATAACGATGACCTCTTCAAACTTCTCGCGTGCTTCCCGCTCGGACAACCCAACCCACGTCACTTCGTAGGTGGAGTGCAGGAAATCTGGGTACTCGCTGAAATCGAATGAGTAGTCCTCACCCATGATGTTGCGCGCCGCGGTCATGCCGCACTTGCGCGCCTTGAACATCTCCATCGGTGGGCCGATGATGTCGCCGATCGCGTAGACGCCAGGGATGTTCGTGCGCATATGGTCGTCGACGATGATCGAGTCGCGATCGTCCACCGCTACTCCGAGAACGTCAACATACTCATCAGAATTCGCCCGCTCACCGGTACCGATGAACACCATGTCGCATGGGATGTCACGGATCGTGCCGTCAGACAGTTTTACGCGAACACCCGTTGCACGCGTATCACCAAGAACCTCAAGGGTTTCGGTGCCGTCGTGGATCTCAATCCCACGTACTCGCATGCCATGTACGACGTATTCGCGCAGATCATCATCGACGTGGTGAAGACCCTTACCCGCCATCAGTGGGCTGTGAGCGAGGATCGTTGTCTGGCAACCAGCGGCCTGAAAGAACGAGCCGTATTCGATCGCAACCTTGGAGCCACCGATGATGACGCATGAGCGCGGGTTGTAATCGAGCTCTTCGATAAGGGTTGCGTAATCGAAGACACCGGGCAGATCGATCCCTGGAACTTCGGGCACACGGGTCGTTGCACCCGTTCCAATGACGAGGTTCTTCGCAGTGAAGCGCTGCCCCATCACCTCGACGGTGTTCTTATCGATCACCGTCGCGCGGGCGTTAAGGATGTACTCCATCCCGAGCTGCTCTTTGCTCTGGTAGTTCATGAATGCGTGGGCGCTATTGCGACCACTCTTGAACAACTCAACCATGTCGAGGATGGAGGCCTTGCTCTCGTCGAAGTCTGGATACCAGAACCGGCCCGACAGAAGACGGGCCAAGTCGAGCTCACGGGCAGCCTCGGAGAACAGGTGGTGAGGCACACACGCCAAGTGCGGACAGGATCCGCCGAGGAACGGCCACGCGTCGATCGTCAATTGACGACCACCGCGAGCGCGCAGGAACGCTGAGCCAAATCGACCGCCAGCTCCACCTCCGATGAAGATCGCATCGAATTCACGATCGTCGTCGGGATCAATGTTCACGATGGGTCCATCGTGAGCGCCGGCCTCGAACTCGTCGATGAGCGTGCGCCATTCCAGGTTGCTCAGGTGCTGGTCTCGAATATCCATGTGGTTACCTTTGCTGTCGATTCGTGGCACGACTATGTCCTGTCAGGGTGACGTTGGTCGAAACCTTCGCCTTTTGCGGTCGGTCACTCATAGCCCGTTTCACATAAGCCTTGGCACCATGGCGAACACTAACTCTGACACTGCATCTTCCACCGCACCTGACGTCGCACAGGAGGTGGGCGCAATCGTTGCCCGCGCCCGTGCCGCACAGGAGGCTATCTCTGACTGGGATCAAGAGCGCGTTGACGAACTTGTCACCGCCGTTGGCTGGGCGATCGTCCGCAAGGATCATGCCGAGTCGCTGGCCCAATTGGCCGTCGACGAGGGTGGCTTCGGAACGTACGCGGACAAGCTCACCAAGATCCAGCGTCGCGTCAATGGTCTGCTCGCCGACATGCGCGACATGAAGACCGTCGGGATCGTCGAAGAGGATCCTGCGCGCGGCCTGGTAAAGATTGCCAAGCCGGTTGGTGTCGTCGCAGCCTTGATCCCGACGACTGGCCCGGATGCAACCCCACCGATGAAGGCCCTCATGGCCCTCAAGGGTCGTAACGCGATCGTCGTTGCACCACACCCACGCACGCGTAAGACGAGCGAACTGTCCGTCGAGATGATGCGCGAAGCATGTGCTCAAGTTGGGGCACCCGAAGACCTCATCATCAGTCTGACGTCTCCGTCGATCGACAAGACGCGCGAGCTCATGAAGCAGGCCGACGTCATCGTCGCTACAGGTGGTGCGGCGATGGTGCATGCCGCATACAGCAGTGGCACACCGGCTTACGGCGTTGGTGTCGGCAACTCCGTGCATGTCATCGACGAGACTGCTGACCTGGAAGATGCCGCAGCGATGATCGTCGCTGGTAAGACCTTCGACCTTGCAACAAGCTGCCTTGCAGACAACTCACTTGTCATCGCCGATGAGGTTTACGACACCCTGATGGGTCGCCTGCAAGCCTCTGGTGGCTACCTGTGCAACGCCGACGAGAAGGCCAAACTGCAAGCAGCCATGTGGCCAGACGGTGGACACATTCCGAGCCTGAATGTCATTGCCAAGCCCGCCACCCACATCGCATCGATCGCCGGTATCGATGTGCCTGAAGACACGAAGTTCCTTCTCGTCGAAGAGACCGGAACCGGCCACGATCATCCGTTCTCCGGCGAGAAGCTGTCAGTCGTTGCTGCCGTCTACCGCTACGGCAGCAACATCCAAGAGGCTGTCGACATCATCAACGCGATCACCGCCTACCAGGGCCTTGGTCACACCTGCGGTATCCACACCAGCAATGATGCTCACGTCGATGCACTTGCCTTCGGTACCCGCACCGCCCGCGTCATGGTGAACCAGAACCTGAACGAGGGTGCGGGAAGTGCGCGCAACGGGCTGCCGTTCACGCTGAGCCTGTCGTGCGGAACATGGGGCGGCAACATCACCACGGAGAACGTCAACGCCCGTCACTTCCTGAACCTGACGTGGGTTTCGCGCACGATCGCCCCCAAGACCTTCACCGAGCAGGAGCTCTTCGGCGCTCACTGGGACAAGCACGGGATGTAATGCCGCCCGTGCTAGGGGCGACTGAATCCGCTCGGTCTCGTCACAGCAGGTCGAAAAATAGCCGAAATCAGATCCGATTAGGGCTAGATAGCGCGCAGGTATCGCCTTAACCTGTCGTTAACCCACCAGATAGGAGGCGGCGCCCATGCCGGACACCATTCAGTTTGGCCTCCCGGGAGTTCGACTCACCCCCGGTGATCACATCTGCGCGTTCTATCGCGGCTCCGAGGGACGAGATGAAGTCCTGCTGGCCTATCTCCGGGCCGGCATGGAGGCCGGTGACCGCTGCGTCGTGGTGCTCGACCAGGTTGAGCCCGAGGAGCTGCGGCGGCAGTTATCCCAAGACGACAGCACCGAGATTCGTGGCGTCGACGTCATGCGGTCTGCAGACACGTACTTACGCGACGGCCACTTCTCCAAGGGCGCCATGATCGACTTCTGGGATTCAGCCACTCGGGAAAACCTCGCAGACGGCGACTTCACCTTCGCCCGAAGCTGCGGCGAGATGACGTGGGCGCTCAAGGAGTTCCCCGGAGTTGAAGATCTGGTCGATTACGAAGCCGAACTCAACGACTTTTTGCCGCTCTACCCGCAGGTGATCATGTGTCTCTACGATCTCGATCTCTTCGACGGCAGCGTCGTCGTGGATCTACTTCGTACACATCCGAAACTCTTGCTGTGTGGCAGTTTGCTTGATAACCCGTACTACTTGGAACCAGCTGAGTTCTTGGCGGCGAAGACGAAAGCCCGCACCGCATGACAGCTGCGGTATCAGCCGACCTTGAGGAACGCGACCATTTGTCGCGCCTCAATGCCCTACTGGTGCTCGCCATGCTGATGACGGAAAGTACCGACGAACAGCAGATTCTGCGCATGGGTGCGAGTGCTGCGCCCTCATTTGCTGATTGTCGACTCGTCGGTGTTCGAAGCGTCGATGGCACGACCTCACAGTGGACACCCGGCGGCGCCTCGGAGGCTGAGCCCGCAGGGCTTGATCTCATGCCCTCCAACGGCGGCGAGCTCACCATCCCGGGCGTGAACTATGCGTGGGCATTCGGTCTCGGTGGCGGGCATGGTCTGCAGGGCTGCATGGTCGTGGCATCCGATCGCGAACTCCGCTCAGATGAGCAGTTCCTTCTTCGAGTGCTCGCGCAGCAAATTGGCTCTGCGGTCCGCAACAGCCGTCTGCACGAGCTTGAGCGCGCGACTGCTGTTGAACTTGAGAAGGTAAACGCGGATCTCAAGAACACCGTCGACGCACTTCAGCAACGCATCGAGATTCACGATCGCCTAACCCGCGCTGCCGTTGGCGGCGAAGGTATGGACGGCATTGCCCGCGCCGTACATGAGGTAACAGGACTTCCCGTCGCTATCGAAGACCGCTATGGGAATTTGCGCACGTGGGCCGGACCCGATCAGCCGGCCGCAGTCGTCAAGGACACTCCGGCTCGTCGTGAGCAGCTCGTCAAGCGACTTCTCAACGCTGGCCATCCACTTCGTGAATCCGACCGAATGATGACGGCTGCTTCGCCACGCCCCGACTCCGTCGCCGTGATCGCCTTGATTGATCCAGACGAGAAGGCACGCGATGAGGACCTCGCCGCCCTGGAATATGGGGCGACGATCCTTTCGATGGAACTCGCTCGTCAACGAAGCGTCGCTGACACTGAGGTTCGAGTTCGACGAGATCTGGTCGAAGATCTGCTGTCGGGCGAAAGTACAGATACCGCTCTGGCGCGTGGCGAAACCTTCGGCCGCGATCTCAGCCAGCCTAATCGTGTGATCGTCTGCGAACGCATTGGTCGGGTCAGCGATGACGACCACTTTTTCACCAGTGTTCGACGCGCCGCTCGCGATCTCAACCTTGGGCAGTTACTGGTATCCCGCGGTGGCACCGTCGTGCTGCTGACCGATCGGGAGATCGACTGGCTCGAATTACATGCGGCAGTTACCCGTGAACTTGCCAGCGGCAAATGTCGGATGGGTGTCGGCAGCCCCACGACAGCCGTCGACGACTTCCCACGATCACATCGCGAGGCGCTCCTCGCCCTTCGCCTTCAGCGCGACGCCGGGCCGGCCCCGAAGGTCACAGTTTTTGATCAACTCGGCGTTTATCGGCTACTTGCCAACACCGAGGATGCGACCGATATCGAGCGATTCGCTCGTGATTGGCTTGGCCCACTATTGGATTACGACGAGCAGCGGCACGCAGATCTCGTCAAGACGCTGCATGAGTATCTCGAGTGCGGTGGACACTACGACGAAGCTGCCAAAGCCCTGTCGATTCACCGAAGCACTCTGAAGTACCGACTCCAACGCATTCGCGAAGTGTCTGGTCTCCAGCTCGGAGATCCGGATGTTAATTTCAATTTGCAGCTAGCGTGTCGCGCCTGGCGAACCCTGCAATCCCTACGAGCGTAAGGTCTATCGTGATTCGAGGCAGCGGTGCGGCTCCCCTGACTCCGCTAAGCGATGAAGTCGCTAGCGGATCTGCGCGGGTAGTCCCATTCGAGGTGCCCGGGCTGGGGAATCGGACGTACATAGCCGTCGCCGGCTCCACCGCGATCCTCGTCGACCCACCTCGGGATGTCGACTCGCTACTCGGTTTTGTACGCGAAAGCGGTTGGTCGGTGAGTCATGTGTTCGACACTCACGTTCACAACGACTACATCAGCGGCGGGCTGGCCGCAGCTCGGCTCAGCGATGCTGAGTATGTGGCACCACGCGATGGTGGTCTGACGTGCGCTGCACGCCTCGTTGCTGATGGCGACATCATCGACTTCGGCAATGGGCTCGTCCGCGCGGTGCACACCCCTGGCCATACCCCACATCACATGTCCTACGTTCTGACCGTTGACGGTAGCGATCTGGCTACCTTCACAGGTGGTGGCTTGCTCTACTCCGGCGTTGGTCGCACAGACCTCTTCGGCGCTGAACATGCCAACGAACTCGCACACGCTCAATGGCACTCAGCTCGCCACCTTGCTTCGACAACAGCGAGTTCAGCCACCGTCCTGCCCACACACGGATTCGGATCTTTTTGCTCTGTGGGCGATGCCGTCGTACATGAGCGCACACTTGCCGGGTTGCGTGTTTCGAACCCCGTCTTCTCCAAAGATGAAGAATCGTTCGTGCAGCAGCTGCTCGAGAATCAAGGACCGTACCCGGCCTATTTCAATCTGATGGCAGCAATCAATCGAGACGGCACTCCTCATGAGCCGCCCGCCATCCCGACGATCCGCACGCTTCGTGAGGCCGCGCTTGGCGCAGGGTCTGGTGAGTGGGTGCTCGATCTTCGCCATCGCCACGCATACGCCGACGTGCACCTACCTGGATCATTGTCTTTCGACGCTGCCGGTTCTTACGTCACCTACATCGGTTGGCTAGTTCCCGACGATGCGGACATCCACCTGATCGTTCCTGAAGAAGCAACTCTCCAGACGGCGGTGACTGAGCTTGGACGGATTGGTATCGATCGCGTCGCTTCCGCTGCGCTTTGGCGCGATGGCACCGTGGATCCGTCATCGCTGGCTACTATCCGGCACGCCGATGGACGACGTCTGCGCGCTGCGATGGCCGCCGATCCAGAACTTCGAGTTCTGGACGTCCGTCTGGACTCGGAGCGCGACCGAGCAAGTCTTGCCGGCCAGTGGGGAATTCCCATCCACGAGGTACTCGGCCGGGTCGACGAGATTCGCACGTGGGCGGACGGCCATGAAGTGTGGGTGTACTGCGGTAGCGGATTCCGCGCTGCGATCGCCGCCTCGATTCTCACGCGGGCGGGAATTGCTGCCGTCCACGTCGATGGCAATGTGGTCGAGTCTTAGCCCGTGGCTTGTCGCCATGCGCAGCCGTGCACCGGGTGCTCTCAAGGCTTGATCGAAATTGTGCCAATTTCGCCTCCGTGACTCCATCCCACGGGGACATACTCTGGCCATGACTCTGTCCTGTGGGCACATAGTTGAGCGAACAGGCAGAGACTAGCGTCCAACCGTCCAACGATGTGACCTGCTACATATCCGCAGCCCGAAGGGCCCGGAACTGCAAGGTCTCAAAAACCGCGACGCGAGCCAGCTCATGAGGGCCGGTGAGGTCGCTGAAAACCGAGGAGAGCACCACATGCGCGTGGGAGACAAGGAGATCCTCATCCCGACTTCGATGGTCGGGAACTATCCGAACCCCCGTTGGTGGGATGCCGGGCCAGCACGTGACTGGCGCGGCGACCAAGAGCCACCGGACGCGTTCATTCGTGAGGCATTCGAAGATGCAATGCAGGCCGTTGTTCACGATCAGGAACTAGCTGGCCTCGACATCATCTCCGATGGCCGTCTACACGGTGATAACTACGCTGACGCAGCGGTCTACTACTACATGCGCCGCATGGGCTACGACTTGAAGGGCGGCCACCTCGGCTTCCCCATCTACAGCCGTTTGCACGCCGGTACGTTAACGCAGGAGATCAAGCGCCGCGGCGGCATCATGGTCGAGCAGGCTCGTGCGCTCAAGCGTTCGACCAACAAGGCGACCAAGGTGCAGTACACCGGTATTCAGGTACTGAGCCAGTGCACCAACGACCTCTACTACGACAACCCGCGTGACCGCGCAATGGCCATGGCCGCCGCGATCAACGAGGACATCCTCGAAGTAGACGCAATGGGCATTGACTTCATCCAGCTTGATGAGTTCACCTGGCCATACTTCTACGAAGACTGGGCAATTGAGGCGTTCAACCGCGCCGTTCAGGGTGTGAAGAACGCGCAGATCATCGTTCACGTCTGCTGGGGTAACTGGGGCGGCACGCCGGCCTACTACCCGGACGAGACCGCTGAATCTGGCGAGATCTTCGACCTCACGCAGCGCAAGGGAAGCGCCCCGTCGGCAACTGCATCGGTCATCCCGAAGTCCTACGAAGCGAACATCAACGTTCTCAACCTCGAGAACTGCGGACGTCGCTCGGATGACCTGTCGGGTCTCGATGTCATCAAGGAGCACCCGCTTCCTGACAACGTGATGTTCTGGGCCGGTGTTATCGACGTTAAGTCGACCATCACCGAAACCGCTGAGGATGTCTGCGATCGCATCATGCGCCTCGCCGAATACATCCCACCGGAGAAGCTCGGCGTCACGACCGACTGTGGTCTGATCCTGCTCCAGCGTTACATCGCCATCGACAAGCTCCATGCACTCTCCGCTGGAACTGAAATGGCACGTAAGAAGCTCGGCAAGTAACACATGGCCGTATGGCTGCTCCGCTGCCCAGACTGTGATCACGAATTTCAGTCCTTGGTGATGGACGGCGCCCGAGTTCCATCCGTCTGGGTGTGTTCCGGTTGTGGAAGTCGCGAGGTTGCCCACGTTGGCACATCGGACGGCGGTCCATTCTCCGGAGCCAATTCCGGATGCGGATGTGGATGCGGTTAGTAAGGCCTAGTTAGTACCTAGATAGACAACAGTGTGGGGCGGCTCCTTCGAGGTGGCCGCCCCACACTGTTGTTGTTTTGTTGCCGAAGTTTTTACACCTGCTACAGCTGGGCCGTCAGCCACTCAAGCGTTTCGGCGACGCACGATGCTGGCAGGCTGAAGTGATCGTCAGCCGCGTACATCGTCGAGGTGATGTCCCCGCCTAGGGCCTCGACCGCGTCGATATAGCCCTGCTGCCACGACACCGGGATTACCGATCCGCCCGCGAAGCCGTCGATCATCACGTGCACCGGGCAGATGGGCTTCACACGGCCCGCCGAACCTTCTTTGATCGCAGCGGCCCATGCGGGCATTTTCTCTTTGTTCACAGCAAGAATCGGGCCATGCTTTTTGAACTGACGGCCGATCGTGTCGCTGAGGTGATGTACCGGCTGGGTGTTCCAAATCGCATCGAAAACCTCGATCCCCAGCGGCGTCATCATGTCGTCGCGGTTGAGAGTGTCTGGGAAAGCCTCCGCATATGCCGCAAGAGTCATGACGAGATGACCGTCGGGCACAGCGTTGGGATCCGCAAGGGCAGCACCCATCCCCGTCGGATTCTCGAGGCCGACGATCGTCACACCGGGCGACATTGGCACTGAGCCGATGAGCTGCAATCCGTCGAGATCGGCGGGGTCGAGTTCGGGGACAGCGGCTGCGGTGCCACCACCCTGCGACCAACCGGTGACGCCGAAACGTGCGCCGGCGCCGACGGACATCTCACCCGCAGCACGAACGATCGTGACGGCGTCGATCGCGTTCGTGCGATTCACCGAGTACTGATGAATACCCGGCGTGCCAAGACCTTGGTAGTCAGTAGCAACGACGACCCAACCCGCATTGATCCAATCCTGGGCGCCTGGGATTCCGTAGTCGATTTGTTGCGTCGACCACGTGTCGAAGTAGGTACGAAGTTCGCCCGCCGGATCGGGTTGCAGTGAAGGACATGCCGCATCACCCATACCCGTGGTGCCGTGCGCCCACGAGAGAACGGGGCTATCGGCTGGCGATGAGGTCGGGGCGATGACCAGACCGGTCGACTCCGTGGGCCGACCCTTCAGGTCGTAGGAGCGATGACGGATCCGATACGCGACAGCCCCGGTTAGCGACGTGTCGATCGGTTGACTATCCAGCAGGTACGACGTCATGTGATGCTCTCCGGAAGTTTCATCGTCATCGTTGCTCCAACGCTACGCCGTCA
>CANGPO010000094.1 GCA_947455705.1 Actinomycetota bacterium
ACCTGAATCAACTCCACCGAGTCGTGGCGTGCCGTTGATATCCGTCGTTGATGCCGTGTAGGTGGCAGCGCCAACGCCCGTTGTCGTCAGGCTGGTTACGCCCATGTCACGTGCCGGTGAGGTCTGCTGGATTGAGTAATCCCCAGTATCCCAAGGCGAGTGAGTCTGGTCCGTGATCAGTGACTGACGGAAGGAGAAGAACGCACGACGGGTGTCAACGTGAACACCTGGCATGTAGGACTTGGTGAACAGCGGGTTGCTGTTCTTGTTTGTGCCAAGTGATCCGCTGCAGTCCTGGTTGAGCGTGGTGCCCACACATGACTGGACATCAGTGTTCGAGATCGGAACGAGTCCCGAGTTGTCCTGTGAACCGATATCCCAGTTGTTGATGTCGAGCGCGCCTGCAGCGGTGTCAAGGCCAAGGCCGTGAACAGCAGCACCGTCGAACCAGCCAGCCCGGTTATCCCAGAAGACGTTGTTGAACACAACTGGGCGGGTGAAGGTTGGCGAGCCGGTGGGTAGTGATGCCTGGAAGAGCGCATCGTTACCCGAGGTGGCCAAACCGGCAGCAGCTGGAGCGCCGTTGCTGGTTGCAGCAGTAGCCGAGGTTACGTTTCCGACAACGGTGTTGTTGTCGATCGTCACCTTGCTGGTGTTGTTCAGCGCGATACCGCCACCTTCATGCGTACTGAGGTTGTTGGCGATCTCGTTGTTCTGAATGCGGATATCCCAGTTACCAGCGTTCAGGGTGCGGATACCGCCACCGTCATCGTTGGCAAGGTTCTGAGCAATCTTGTTGTTATCGATGGTGACTTCACCAGTACCACCAGTGAGGGTGGCTGCGCTTGGCGTGAGTTCACCGGCGAGCATGATGCCGCCGCCCTCGTCGTAGCTCTGGTTGAACCAAATGCGGTTGTGATCGATGCGACCCTGACGGCTCAAGCCGTACTGGGTCAGACCGCCACCGTATTCGGCGCTGTAGTCACCACAGATGTCGTTGTATGACACGCGGTACTTCGGCGTTCCGGAGAAGATACCGATACCGCCCGCGAGGTTCTGGGCACCCGAGTTCACGATCGCGTTGTGCGCGATGGTGAGGTTCTGGTTAACCAGCGTGTAGTTAGTACGCGGGGTAGGCGCCGTGTCGCCGGCACCAATGTTGCCATTGACGTATGGCGTACCGACGCGGATACCACCAGCGTATGTACCTGAGTTGCCATCGATCCGGTTGTTGCTGATCGTGACTCCGTTGGTACCACCGTTGATGAACACGCCACCGCCCTGAGTGACGACCTGGCCGCGTGCGGTTGCACCGCCGTAAGGAGTCACCTGACCGCCGGTCACCACGTTGATGTTCGTAGGAACGTTGTCCTGCTTACCACCGGTGATCGTGAATCCGTCCAGCCGAGGTGCAGCGGTTGAGGTGAAGGTGATCGTGCCGCTTACGGCGCCCGAGTTAGCCACCGAGACGGTGACGACGCGGCCGTTGATAGCGGTGACCACTGCACCCGTCCCAACTCCGGTTCCGGTGACCGTAGCGCCAAGGTAGGCGTTGATAGTCCCGGTGCCGCTGAAGGTGATGGTGGACTGACCACTCGTGCCGGATGCTCCGGTGTTCGTAGCCGTTCCACCCGTGCCGCCGTACTGGCTGGTCGGGGTCAGGAAGGTGACCACCGCCGAGTCAGGTAGCGAGACATCGCCAGCACCGGTTGGGGTGTTGGTAACACGCGCTGGGATGTTCGGGTCAACCTGGTTGGTACCGACGAGACCGTTGACCAGGTACAGCCAGTTACGTCCGGTCGGGTTCGCCTGCTCGAAGGTCTGGCCATCGACGATCGAACCGTAGACGTACGTGCCATCGGCCTGGAAGCCACCGGAGCCAAGGCCCTGGAGCTTCACACCTGGTGAGTACACAACAAGGTTTTCTTGGTACTCGCCACGAGGCGTTGCCGTGGTCGGGGTCTTGGGGTAGACCACGATGAGCGAGCTCGCGCGGTTCTTCAGGGTTGCGTTCGTACCAGAGTCATCGGCAGTCATGCTGACACTGTCGATAGCCAACTGGATCGGACGGGTAAGGGTGAACGTGATTGGCGTACCGGCCGCGATGTCCTGCAGAACTGCGCGGGTCATATTGACGCGGTAACCATTGGTGTTCGTGAAGCGCAGCGAGCGGGCAGCCGGCGGGTTGCCGTTACCTGATGCCGCAGTGGTGTTTGCCGAGATGGTGATCGTGGTTGTACCCACGGCCGTGACGGTCGCGCCAGCTGGGATACCGCTGTTGCCACCACCCTGGCTGCTGATGACCGCACCAACCTTGACGTTCGCATTGAACGTCGCTGAGGTGCGCGTGAGGGTACGGGTACCAGCGGCGTAGCGGAAGCTGGTATTCCCCGACGAGGTGTCCGCCGTGATGGAGGTAACGGTCGACCCTGGATCGATTCCAAGGCCCGAGACATCCCAGCCGACTCCGATGCCGGTCGCATTTGCGACAACTACGTAGTCGTTTCCGTTCGTTGCCGAAGCGCCGAGAGTAATCGGTGCCGCGTCAGTGTTGAACGTCTTACCTGGGCCGACCTCGACCACCTGCGGACGGTAACCGGCACCAAGAACATGGATCGTGATACCGCTCGCGGTGGACTTGCGGGCGGCGTTGATCAGCGTGAGCTGACGCGGACCAGCAAGGAACGAGCCCGAAGATGCCGGGATCGCAACCGTGATGGAGGTATCCGACCAACTGTTGACGGTCAGTTCCTGGCCGGTTCCTGGCGATGCAGCAGCATCGTTCGGAGCACCCAGCCAGACACTGCTCCACGTTCCACCCGGACCAAAGTCCTTACCGGTCAAGGTGAGGGTGGTAGCGCCGTCGGTGACGACCTTGTCTACCTTGAAGATCTGTGGCTCACCCGTCGGCAGGACGCACTTGACGTTCGTCAGTGAGCCATTGAACGTGGTGGCAACAGCCGCGGTCGGTGCGGTGTCAGTAACGGTCCACAAGCCTGGCCATGCCTGGAAGTTCGTGGCAATGGTGCGGTAGCGCGGATCGTACGTTGGATTCAAGTGGCCGACCGAGCCCGGGTCGTTACCAACCAGACGGAACATGTTCGGGGAAACACCTGATGGTGATGGGTTATTGATGCGGTCCGTCGTCGGCACAACAGCTTCGTAGAAGCCGTTCGGGTCTGCGATGGACGTATCGATCAAGTTGCCGGCCCAGTCGTAGATACCGGTCGGTGCATGCGGTAGACCCTCGGCCTCGTCGTAGTTGATCGAGGTTGGGTCGGTGGTGATCCCGAGGTCGTTGAGGGTCAGACCCCAGAAGTGAGCGGCCAACGGAACATCGGTGAACAGCTCGAAGTTGGTACCACCGGTGCTTCCGTCGTTGACGGTCACAACCTTGTCAGTACACAGTGGCATCTGCTTGCCCTCGAATGGGCTACCACCACCGGCTAGGAAGTCCGGGTTGGTGACATTCACGGTGTGCATCGGACCTGAACAACCAACCAGTTCACCAAGACCCGAGGTGATCGGAGTGCCTGGAGTTGCTGCAGGTGGGTTCGCACCAGCGTCAACGGTCGTCGGCGGGAAGTTCTCCTGTGGCAGGAACTGATCGCCACTGAAGATGTTGACATCTTCTTCCTTGGTGATCTGGTAAAGCGGCTTGCCATAGGCATCCTTAGGGATGTCGACAGCCACGATGTAGTCACCTGGCTTGATTTCCTGCTCGGGGTACACGGGTGAATCCGCGCTGCCATCGAGGGGAGCGTACTTGGCCAGCGGGTTACCCGAATTATCAAGCGGCACACACTCGGTGTCACCGTTCGCCGGATCGGGGTAGGCCTGGTTGGCAACGATGGCTGCATTTTCATCGGCCGTACACGGTGCGAGAACTGCTGGATCAAGCAGGTTGAGCTTCGAAGATCCGAAGCCATAGTTACCATTCACCGTCTGAGCAGATGCGCCTGGCGTGGCGTCGGACGGTGCCGCACCCCAGCCAGACATATTCGACTCAATACAGCGCAGGTTCGGATCGCCACCAACGGGGAGAGCCTTCTGCTCGGTGAGCAGGTTGCCATCCTTATCGCGAGCGGTACAACCGGTGGGCTGCTGGTACGTCTCTGACATGTACGGATCAGCAAGTTCTGGTCCGTGGGTCAGTGAGCCATCGGCGTTCGTCATTGGTTCGCCGTCAGCAGCACACGTTCCGTTGGGGTAATCAGCAGCGATTGCTGACCCACAGATCACCTCTGCGTACAGGTGAACCGGAATGTTCGGGATACCTGGCTGCCAGTTTTCCGTCGCGGTTTGCGAGGCATCAAGCTCGTTGCGGGTTACGCCATAGGTGACCGTACCGGCGATACCACCGGTGTGGCCCTTGGCAACGGGCATGACTCCCCAGTCAATGGTTCCGCAAAGTCCGAGGACTGGCAGAACTGCGATGTCGACTGCGCCACCGGTGTAGGTGGTTCCCTTCTTCTCGTTACAAGGGGTGACCGTGTAACCAGTTGGCGTGAATCGCGGATCGACGTGCTCGAGAATGATGTAACGGGTCAACGGGTAACCCTGGATGATGTCGTAGAAACCGTTGTTGTCGGTCTCAACGGCGTTGGTGAACTGATCCATCGGCGTGTTATCGCGCTCGCGGACCGTGAGCAGGCTCTTGATAACACCCTGCTCACCTGGGTCGCGCTTTCCATTGCCGTTGTCATCTTGGAAGACGAAACCAGACACGTGGGCGAACCAGTACTGGATGTAGACCGTTCCCATATTCTCGGCCGACTCGGCACCGGTCGCGCCGGTGATCGTGACGTTTGAGGTTGACAGGATGTGGTTCATGGCGTCGTCGAAGAACGTCACCATGTAGTTACCTGCACGCAGGTTGGAGACGGTGAAGTCACCATTTGCGGCCGTACGTGCGGAGTAAACCTCGGTGTCAGCGTAGTCAAGCGAGCTAACCGCAACGACACCCTTCTCAGTCTTGAACGGACCGCAGTCCTTCATTTCATTGGTCACAGCGATATCGATGGCGTTCGGGTTCGAGAGGTTCGAGCCCTGCGTGCCGATGTACTTACAACCGGTGTGAAGAGATCCGCTGATCGAACCACGAGCAAGGCCACCATTGTCGGCAGTCGCGCACTGTGCACCGGTACAGGTCGGAACGAGCAGACCCGTGTTGTCATCTACCTCGAGAGGAACGATGCGGTCGCTGGTCTTTTTCGGGGGGATGAAGCCGAACTGAACCTCAGGAACCAATTCTGTTCCGTAGGTGAGCTCTGAGCCGTAGCCAGTGTCACCGGCCATGACCCACCAGTCGTGATCCTGAGCACCCTCAAGTGTGGTGGTCTGGAACCAGTCCTTCTTGTCGGCAGGCTGACGAACCGTGATGCCGTAACGACCTGGGGCCATGTTCGGGATCAGGATGTCGCCGTTACCGTCAGAGAAACACTGACCGTTGATCGAGTCAAAGTGAATCGTGCCGCTGACAACGCCGGTTGTTGGAACAGACAGAACGACGCGGCGGTTAGCAGTGGCACCGTTACCCGAACCAACCTGGGTGACGATTGATCCGGGCGCAATACCCGTACCACTCACGGCAGCACCAACGAAAGCACTCGGTGCCGCAGCACCGGTCAACGTGATGATGGTCGAGTTGGCAGCATTGACGGTGCGGCTCGAGGCAGCGGCCGTGGCCGTATTTGCCAGGATCGGCGCAACGATTGGCGCGCCATCCGCATCAAACTGAATCGCACCATCTGGATGCTGTGCATCCGGAGCGTCGTGGACGTAAGCGGTACACAGCGGGTTGCCAAAGAAGTCGGTGCTAACGTCACCGAGCTGATCGCTCAGGTACCCGCGGAAGCCCGCAAGCCCCTGCTCAGCATCGATTTCGTAGGTGCCGTCCACGGGAGCGGAATCCTGGAAGATTCGAATGCGCACGTTGGCCAGTGGCAGCGGTCCTTCCTGGATCTTCACCGTCACCGGACCGGTGATACCCGGCTGCTTGGCGTACCACGATGGATTGGCCGGATCGGCAGGGGCACCAACGGTGAAGTTGGCACCACCGATCTCGTATCCATCGGCCTTGATCGAGACGATGTAGTTACCGTCATCGAGCTGCTTGGTGGCCATCGCAGCGGCGAGGTCGTCGATGTTATTCGCCGGATCCACGGTTCCCTGCGTGACGATCGGGTCGCCCGTGTTCGACAGACGAGTGCCTCCCCACTGACAGTTGTTGGGGTAGTTCGCGTCGAACGTCTGCGGCTGACCGGTTACCGGGTCAGGAGTGCCGTTATTTGACGGCGGCAGACAGTTCGTCGTCTTGTCGTAGGGGTTACCAATCTCAACGCGCTGGATGAGGAACTGGTACTTGGTGACAGGGTCACCCGCGTGAACGAAGCCGGGACCTGAATTCAAGGTCCGCGCTGCAACAACGTTCAGCGAAAGGGTATGGGTCAACGGCGCTGCTGCAGCAGACGCAACCGGACCAGAAACGGCAGTAACTGCCGCAACTGTTCCGATGGCTAAGGCTGCAGCCGCGATTGCCGCCGTGATTCGCTGGCGGGTGCCAGCCAACCGGAAGCGGACCGCAGGTGCGGCGGTCGAGGAAGTGGAGGACATGAGGCTCTCCCAAGCTGATGGACGGTTCATGACGCGATCAATGGCATGTGCAAGGTGAAACTGCGGAGCAGTTCGGACAATGTGGTCTGCCGTTGCTCAACGAGAGCCACAGCCGAACTCACCAGGGGTGCGGTGCGTGTTCCGGGACGGGGATAACCACCCGGTGACGCGAGTTCGACGATCGCTACGCGACCGTCAAATCCGGTGTCGGCACACACATTGCAACCGACCCCGTGGATAAAGGTGGTGGAAGGTGACCCACCAAGCTCCGCCCAAGCCAGCCGCTCAGCGTCTGACGGGTGGAACGGCGTCGAACAAGCACCACAAACGCGACGTACTAGGCGCTGCCCAACGATGAGAACGGCCTCACTCGCAAGATCTTCACGGGTGAGGTCGAACCGATTTAGTGCTCCTGAAATGACGTCGTCGGCGGCGATACGCATGCCCGCGATCACCAACCGACCTTCACCACTTAGGTGTCGTGCTGACGCCGCAATCGAAGGTGCGACGACATCTGTGAGAGCTACGACATCGGCCTGCGCCATTCGCACGTGCGAAAGGGCGGCTAGAACGTCGTGTTCTGCTCCTGCGTGCAACCGCAGGCGACCATGGGCCTGGGTTGCGTGGTCTGAGGAAATGACAGAGACCAGTCGTTCATCTGAATCGATCTCGTCGAGGATGGCACGTACGGTTGTCGGAACTCCGGAATCAACCGGACCGGCAACGACGATCATGCCGTTGTAGCGCTCAAGGTGATCGCGGATTTCCGCCACGATCGACTCGGGGAAACCCAAATCGTCGAGGGAACGACTGCCGACCTGCGGAACTTCCATCACCACGGTTTGCGTCCAGCCGCGCGATGAGACTGAAAGCGATACAGACTCCCCGGCTACCGTGGTGTGCGTTGAAACCGAGAAGTCACCATCGGGGTGAGCTGCAACCGATTCGTGGAAGGTGCGCTTAAGCGAGGCAGTGAAGTCTGCGTTGAGCATGCAGACGACTCGCCACAGCCCGTCAACGCGCAGACGCAATGACGTAGTCGTTGAACCGGAGATATCGAAGCGAGCTGTCGACGCCCCGAGGAAGCGGGCCACGCGCAGAATCGCACCCACCGGATCCGAAGAGGTACCGCTGAAGGCGATTTCGGTGATATCCCGCGAACGGATGGACGCGGCAACTTCAGCTTCGGATGCGACGTGGAGCTTGATCTGGAATCCGGTTACGTCGCGCAGTTCGGCGAGAAGTTCTGGAGTCGGGTGCGCTGTAGCGACGTGGAGGATGTCGCCCTCAACGTTGAGCGGAACGCACGAAAGGCGCCGACAGTCGTCGGCGCTCAATGTGGTTCCCGCGGGTGGTAGCGGCGGACCTGTTCGCAGGTCGACCACAGTCAACTTGTGGTGTAGCGCAAGAGCTGCGAGCACCTGGTCTGGTGAGATCGCACTCCACCGACTTAGAACGTCGAGGAAGGCCTCACCAGTCATCTCATGCTCGATAAAAGCCGCATCAGCTACCCGTCGCTCAACACCCGTAGTCGTGACAATCAGGTCAACTAAAGCGGCCGCTTCAGATTCCTCATTGCCCTTGTGCTGCATGGTGTTTCGAGGCAACGGAATGACGCGCGAACGAACATCGGTAACGACATCAGTCGTCCCGGTGCCGTTGGGATCGTGACCCACACGCGCTCCTAGTTACTCGAGTCTGCAACGACGTTTTTCAACGTCGCCATGGAGCCGGCGGGCATGCCAGCTCCGAATGAACATCTCGAGATAACCAGTGGGCATGGGTTGTGCAACATCCCTAATTGGAGTCCACGCAGATATCAGCGATCCCCCCAATTAGGGGGTGAGGTGCATTCACCGTCCGTAGTGGAAAACAGTGCGGGGCCTGCCGTCACGCGCAACGTCGTGCGTGCGGCTCCGCCAAGCGGGTGAAGGGCCGCGCAGACAGCACGTGGGGGGCCTTGGGGGGTGCGTCACCCGTTTGGCCCAGTCACTTTTACGGGACTTCGGACGATACGTACATTGGTTGCATCAGAGCGGTGCACCACACGACGGGATCCTACGAACGGCCAGGTTGCTATCCACCGAAACGTGGAGATTTAGCAATAAACTGGACGAAAATAGGACGAAACATTACCGTCGGAGTTGAACGAGGAGGCGACATGGCAGCCAGCAACGAACTAGCCCCCGGCCGTCTGGCCGACGTGGTCAGCGTTCTAGTCGTTGACGACCATCGCACGATCGCTGAACTTCTGGGCGCCATGATTCGCTCGCAGCCAGATCTGGACTGCGTCGCGAACGTGTACTCCGCGGACGAGGCTGAGGAATTCGTCAAGAACGCGGACTGCGCACCTGACGTGGCCATCGTCGACGTTGACATGCCTGGCCGCGATGGTTTGGCCTTGGCAACTGCCCTGATCGAATTGAACCCGAAAATTCGCGTGGTCATCATGACCTCACATGCCACACCAGAGATCTTCGCGCGGGCCACCGCTGCAGGTGCGGCAGCGTTCATTCCGAAAGAATCAGCACTCGACGACATCCTCGACGCAGTGCGCTTCAGCCGCCGTGGTTCGATGTGGGCACCCACCGAGCTTCTGCAGACCCTGGGCCAAACACAGTCCGCAGCCAGCTCGTCAGTTTCGGACTCCGGACTCACCAAGCGAGAGCTTGAAGTGCTGACATTACTTGCTGAGGGGTTCTCCGTTCAGCAGATCTCACGCCGACTCGGACTCTCAGTTCACACCACCCGCGGCTACGTGAAGACCCTGTTGGTCAAGCTCGAAGCACATTCGCAGCTCGAAGCGGTTCTGGTGGCCGCGCGACGCGGGCTCATCGCGTCCGTCTCATAAGACACACCACGCCGCCACGTTCTTCACAGCCCCACAGGCTTCACAGCCCCACAGGCTTCACAGCCCCACAGTCTTCACAGCCCCACATTGATCTTGGAGGATCCATGTCTCGCCTCGTTCGCATCTTTACGCTGACAGTCATCGCAGCCGTTGGTCTCTTGATCTTCGCTGGGCCGACCCCCGCATCGGCACACGCCAAGTTGATCTCAACCTCGCCAACCAATGGTCAGGCG
>CANGPO010000095.1 GCA_947455705.1 Actinomycetota bacterium
ACCTGAGCCGCGTGGACCTGGCCGACAGATGGGGTCGGTTTATGCGGATTAGCCTCGGCGGGAGTGCCCCAGGGGAAGGCTAAAGCGCCGGTCAGCACAACGCAGAGCACACGGACGTGTGAAGCCGGCTTTCTGAGCCTCGGGGCGAACCCACGTACACGAGATCGAGCATCTAACCGGTCCATGAGCAACTCCCCCTCTCGATATCCACGGTAACCCCAATTGTCACATTGACACCACCAGTAACACGCCTCATGTTCTGTGGGTCTCCTGCCGATAAGGGTTGAGGGATTGAGCGCACAACGAGCAACGTCGGGCGCCACCTCGTAACGTGAGACGTGGAGGTTCGCGGACGTGCCAAAGGGGGTTAGGCAGGTGAGCGGTTCTATGCGATCAGAAGGCAGTGCACGCGGACGAGTCGGCAGTGCCATGCGGTCGCACCTCCCACTGAGTGTGGTGCACCCAGCAGACACCGACATCGCGCCCGGTCTTCGCACGATCGTGGCCGATTTCGCCGTGCGCCTACAGGCCTGCGCCGATGACGTGCACAGCGCCGCACGTGAATCGGCCCGAGTGGCCGTCGACCTATTCGCAGAAACTGCCGTTCTGTGGGTACTGGGACCAGATGGCAAAACCCTTGACCCCCTGGGCTCACACGACTTTGAGCCTTTGCGCGATCAGCAGTTGAGTCGGGTGCTGGCCGGCCCAAGACCGCAGATCGGCGAAGGTTTGATTGGTGCATCCATCGCGAGTGGGCACACAAAGATTGTTAATGAGGCCTCACCTGAACTTACCGAGGGTTTTGCGTCATACGTCGAGTTCTGCCGTCGCAGTGACGTCACGTCGATTCTGATCTGCCCCATCTCGGCACATGGGCGCGTGATCGGCGCCTTCGCACTGCTTCGGCGGGCAGACCTACCCAATTTCGAACACGCCATCGATCCGCTGCTGGAATTGTTCGCCAATACACTCGGCGACTACCTCGCCTGGGCGGGGGCACTGGCAGAGCGGGCCCGTGACATTGCGATTCTTGACTCGATCGACCCCGCGGTTATCTCAACCGATTTAGATCGCCGCGTGACATCGTGGAATCGCGGGGCTGAGATTCTCTACGGGATTCAACGCGCTGATGCCTTAGGACTGCGTCTCGATCACCTCGTTCCGACAGATCCGCAAACCGAACCGTCATCACCATTCGTGCGCGGTGGTCAGATCGAGGATGACGAACGCTGGCGCGTGACCATGCGCGAAGGTGAGTGGACTGGCCGCGTTCGCCAACAGGTGTCAGACGGACGAATCATCGATGCGACCGTTCGCCTGACATTGTTAGAGGGTCAGGATGGACGAGTCCTCGGCGGCTTAGTGCTCGCTGGCGAAACCCATCACAGCGACGTACCCGACGTGGATCACCCTGTCGATGGCAGCGGACAGGCCGTGCTCGACGCAATTGATAACGAGCTTGCAATCATCGATCGACACGGACGCATCACTGCGACCAATACGCGCTGGGAACAGCGCAGCATTGATGGACGCGACCACAGCGGGGCTTGGGTCGACTGCGCACCCGGTAACGATCTTCTGGCACTGCTCCGTTCGGCATCGGCGACTAGGCCGGCAGCGCGAGAAGCATTAGCAGGGATCGAAGGTGTCCTCAATGGTCGCCTTCAACGCTTCACCCTGCCCTACGACTCCGTATCCGAAGGTAGCGAACGTTCGTATGTGTTGACCGTGAAAACCCTTCAAGATGAAGGGATTCTCGTCGAACACGCGGACAACACCCTCCAGCAGGGCCTAGAGCGCCAACTTAGTTACCGCGCCACCCATGACGCGTTGACCGGACTGCCAAATCGCGCGCTACTTTCCGATCGACTCGTGCAAGCACTCATCCGCGCCCAGCGCACCGGCCGCATGGTGGCCGTCATGTTCGTCGATCTCGATCACTTCAAAGAGGTAAACGACACACTCGGACATGCTGCCGGAGATCAGGTGCTGGTTTCCGTTTCGCGACGACTGCTACGTGCCTGCCGAGCCAGCGATAGCGTCACTAGGTTTGGCGGTGATGAGTTCGTCATCGTCGTCGAGGATGTCGATTCACTCGACAACATTCGCCGGGTAGCTCAACGAATTCTCGATGCCTTGGCCACGCCAGTTGTTGTCGATGGCTCCGAGCTCTTCTTTGGCGCCTCGCTCGGTGTGGCACTCGCCGCCCCGGATCTTGCCGCAACCTCACAGGTCGAAGGGTTGCTCAGGGATGCCGATACAGCGATGTATCGGGCGAAGGAAGCCGGTCGCAATACCTACGTCATCTTCGACCCAGAAATGCGCGAACGGGTTGCGAGCCGTCTCGAACTAACTAATGCTCTCCGGCATGCGGTGAGCCGAGATGAGCTTCGCTTGGTGTATCAACCCCAGTTCGCCCTGGACTCAGCGAACATCGTCGGGGCCGAAGCGCTAGTGCGGTGGCAGCATCCTGAGTGGGGGATCGTGCCACCAAGTGAATTCATCGAAGCTGCCGAGGAAAGCGGAAGCATCATCGAAATTGGCGCGTGGGTGCTCGATCAGGCGTGCCAAGCTATCTCGGTTTGGCAGCATCAGGCACCGCCTGAGTTCACCATCCACGTGAATCTGTCCGCGCGACAGTTGATTGATCCGAATCTGGTGCCTCTGGTACGAAACAAGCTCGCACTGTATGAGATCGATCCGCGGCGGCTTGGTTTGGAAATCACTGAAAGCGCCCTCATGTCAGATCCAGAAGCCGCCGAGCGCACAGTCGAAGACTTGCACAACTTGGGCGTCTGCATTTCCGTCGACGACTTTGGAACCGGTTACTCGTCACTTGCCTACCTCCAACGGTTCCCCGTGGATGCACTCAAGATCGACCGTTTCTTCATCTCACGAATCGACCACGACGAGAAGACAGCAGCCCTCGTGAAGGGCATCGTGAGTCTCGCTGATGCGCTCGGCTTACATACGATTGCCGAGGGTGTTGAGACCGAGTCCCAGAGGCAACTCATCGAGAACCTCGGCTGCACGTCCTATCAGGGATTCCTGCGCGCACGACCGGGAACTGCAGACATCATCACCGGGCTCCTTGCGGCAAGTCTCAACAAGACTCGATAACAAACCCATCAAGTTCACCCTCGTGCGGTCCGTGCTCAGGGCGCGCTCGCTTAGCACGCGGTAATCTCACGAGACGAGGGTGAGCACAGGCGCACCCGGCCGCCTGACCTAAAGAGATCGGGAGTGCGAGACCGTGGCTAGGGATACTCACACCGCTGCTGAACGCACGGTGCAAGCCGTCCATGCCTTGCGCAACGATCAACTTGAAGATGCTCACACTCTGCTCCGAGACGCGATCCGAGCTGACGATGAATATGTCGCCGCGTGGCAATGGGTTGCGGCTCTGTCGACGAACCCAGCAGAAAAGAAGTACGCACTCGAACGCGCACAGGAGCTTGACCCTGACGATCGCCAAGCTGAGCAGTTAGAGGCACTTGGAGACATCGAGGCCGTCGAGCCGACCATCCTCGTACGGCACGCCGAACCGCCACCTGAGAACTTCGATCTCAAGGAGTTCGCCGCCCCGCATCACGCGGAGTTAAAGCGTAACCGGCGATGGGTGATCGGAACTGCGATTGCTCTCCTGGCTGCGTTTGTTGCCGGCTACCTTCTCATCAGCAAGCCGGCTGTCCCTGTTTACCTTGCCGTCGTCGACGCCAGTACAGGCCAGAGCAACGACGGGGAGATCACCCGTGCTGCTGACGCGGCGGTCGCGGCAATCAACACGGCCGGTGGCATCGACGGCCACCCGATAGAACTACTTAAGTACGACGACCACAACGACGTTGGGCAAGCAACGTCGATCGCCAAGACAATCATCAGCGAGAACAAGGTTCTCGCTGTGATCGGGCACCGACGTTCAACGACCTCCGTCGCCGCGGGGCCGCTCTACGGCCAAGCGCGCATCCCCATGATCACTCCATCGGCGACCGCTGACAAGGTAACCGAAGGCCAACCATGGGCTTTTCGAACTGTGTTCGACAATAGTCAAGAAGCATCTGGCATAGCGGCCATGCTTGTTGCGAACAGCACGGCTAAGAACTCTTTCCTGGTCAGTATCGACAACGAATACGGGGCCTCACTTCGGCGAGCGTTCACGACGTCGTTCGCGCGGGACGGGCGAGCACTTTCGGGTGACGTGGTCATACCGGCCACATACACCTCGACGGCCGCTATGAAGCCGACCGTCGACATGGTTGTGCGTGACCTCCAGGCGGCCCAGTCAAAGGGTCCAGTTGGCCCGGTGGTCCTCATGGCCAACCTCGATATCGGCGTAGTCACCATCAAGGGATTACGCGCGGCGGGCTTCGATGGCATGATCGCGGGCTCTGACTCCATGGGCGCCGGGGATCTCGTAGACGAACTCAGGGCGCAGCCCGACGGGGTCAAGGATGTGGGCAACATTGTGATCGCGGTACCAGTGGCCAAGGAAGCTCTCACTGGCCGGGCGGTCAAGGTGATTCGCGAACTCGAGGAGAAGAGCGGCCTACGCAGCACCTGGCTCACCCCAACGACGTATCAGGCCGTCGACTTGATCGAGCAGGCCAGTTTGCGAACCAAACAGGTGCTCTCGCCCGACACCATTGCCGCGGACAGGCGGGCCATCCGCGATGCCCTCGCAAGCGCTATCTCCCCCCGAACTGCATTTCCAGGTATCTCAGAGCCCATCTACTTCAACGCGAACCACTCCGCAGTAATGCCCACGGCAGTTCTGCGCGGCTGGAACGCCACAGCATCAGGTAAGCCCAGCCTTGAACCGGCGTATCTTCAGTTGGGTTTGGTCGATCAGATGACTGAGCAGGAGCGCGAACAAGCACGTGCAGAAGGTCGGATTATCCAGGTTGCCGGAACCGAGTACGAGCGTCAGTCTCTGGTTCGAATCGGCGTCAACATCAATGAAATTGGTCAACTGGACACCGGAGGCGGAACCTTTTTCGCCGATGCATTCGTGTGGATCAAGTACCGAGGAGATGAGCGCGCTCCCAAGATTGAGTTTGTGAATGCAGCAAGCCCGATCGAGCTCGGTGAGCCAGTGAAGTCAGCTGTCGGTTCACTTGGCGAGAGGTACGACCTCTACCGAATTCAAGGAACGTTCAAGGCGCAGTTGGACTTCTCTGATTTCCCATTCGATACCCAAATCTTGGACATCATCATTCAGAACGTCGACGCCCCAGCGACGCAACTCATCTACGCTCCGGATCCAGATCTCTTGAGCACCACTAGCTTTGAGCGTCTGCAGTCAGGTGTCAATGTCGGTAAGACCATCGACAACATCCCCAACTGGCGGGCAGACAGCGTCGACTACTTCCAACAGTCGGTCGGCAGTTCCGCCGCACTGGGTGACCCGACGGTTGTCGATGCTGCCACGACCACGACAACGTATTCGCAGTTCGTTACCGAAACCACGATCAGCCGAGACGTCAACTCCTTCCTCGTTAAGAACGTGCTACCGCTGCTACTTCTCGTCCTTGTTACCTACATCGCGCTGTGGACTCCTGGCAGCGACTTGGCGACCCGAGTTTCCTTTGGCGTAACCGGTATTTTGACCGGCGCGGTCATGCTCAACGACGTGACGGCGTCACTGCCCAACGTTGACTACTCCGTCGCGATCCAGTGGGCGTATTACGCATTCATCGCTCTATCCGCACTCGTTGTGCTCGAGGGAATCTTTAGCCACAAGTTCAACGAGGATGGCGCACTCAATGCGGCTCGACGACTGGACGTCACAGCGCGGATTCTTTACCCACTTGGCGTGCTGGCAATCGCCCTTAGTTATTGGGCGAAGTTTCACTAAGACCTGTCGCGCCTATTCCTTCTTGGGCAAGGTCTCTAGGATGTACCAATTCGCCGTAAGCCCGGCGTCCACGCGTAAGTCAATACCGGTGATTGCACTAGCCTCATTACTGGCAAGGAACACGAACGCTGCTGCTACCTCCTGCGGCTGAACGAGTCGTCGCATCGGCACACGGTCGAACGAGTTCTCCAGATAGTCCATGAGTTCGGGGCCAGCAGCAGCGGCAGTCATGTCTGTCTTCGTAAAGCCAGGGCTCACACAATTCGACCGAATGCCGAATTGAGCAAGTTCCAGTGCCATCGTGCGATTAAGCCCGAGGAGTCCAGCTTTCGACGAGTTGTATGCCGCAAAAGGACCATCACCACCGCTGCCGTCGATAGAGGCGGTATGCAAGATCACTCCCCCACCCTGCGCTTTCATTACACGGGCCACCTCTTGCGAAAAGATGAAAACGGACGTGAGGTTCGTGTCGATGATGTCGCGCCAGCGGGCTCGGTCAACATCGAGAAATGGTGTGTCATCGTCGATTCCGGCATTGTTGACCAGGATGTCGATGCGTCCCCAGGTCTGTTGAACCGATCCCACCGCGGCCGCGATGTCCTCTTCACGACGGACGTCGCAGGCAAATGCCAAGGCCGTCCCCGACAAACCAGCACAATGTCGCACTGTCTCGTGAAGCCCATCGACCGTGCGTCCCAGAACAGCGACCTTCGCACCCTCGGACGCAAACGCGATCGCTATCGCTCGACCAATTCCGCGGCTCGCACCAGTAACGATTGCCACCTGTCCATGAAGGCGACCCGAACCAGTCATCACGTTTCTCCGTTCTTACGCACGACTCTGCGTAGTGAAATTCCCAAGCCTGCTACGACGAATAGTGGAAGTAGCCACCACAGATTCAAGCCACTGCGCACCGCAAGCCCGGTAGCCACAAGTCCGAGGATGACCGCAACCGACATCCTCCAGTCGTCACCGACAACAAAGTCGTAGAGAAATGCCACGAAGTTCTTGACCGCCGTCACGTTGCCACTGCCAATCCTCGGTCACGTTCACGCTTCATAGTTGCGGCGGTCGCTAGGGATGCAACCGCAGTACCCACAACGATTCCCAAGAGAGCCAGATCGTTGCCGGGCCACACAATCCCGGCGCCTTCAGCACCCCAGAAGATTCCAAACGACGTCAGCATGACACCGACCGTAAACTTCAGGGTGTTTTCGGGAACCTTGGACAGTGGCGCACGCACTGCCAACCCGACAATGACGACAAGTGCTACTGCAATGACGGCACCTAGCGCTGCGAGCGCGATGTTTCCGTGGATGGCGCCGAAGGTGAGCACAATGAAAACAACTTCAAGCCCCTCAAGAAAAACACCCTTGAAACTCAGGCTGAATGCGTATTGGTCAAATGCTGACCGATCGGTCGGTGGCTGTTCGCGTGCCTCGGCGGCCTCGCGGGCAAAGATCGCAACCTCGTCATGCATTGCCTTGTATCCGCTCGCACGCAGGATTGCTTTGCGCAACCATTGCAGGCCAAAAATGAGCAACAGCGCACCCACAACCAGGCGCAGCACATCGATCGGAATCGCCACCAGGCCGGGACCCAGCAGGGCCACGAGAACGGCGAGTGTGCATAGCGCCGCCCCAACACCGAGCATCGTGGACTTCCAGCCACGGGTAATGCCGACCGCAAGCACAATGGTGAAGGCCTCAACGGTTTCGACGGCGGACGCAAGGAACGATGAGAGCAGGAGCCCCCATGCGCCGGCGTTCACCAACACCGCCTACGTTGATCGGACATGGCTACGCCGAAGCCCGACGAGCTGCGCACTCTGACACGAATGCCGTGAACAGCGGTGTCGCCGAATCTTGTCGCGCAGTCGTGTCCTCCGGATGCCATTGAACGCCGATAGCCCAGTGACTCGAGTGCTCGATCCCCTCAACCACCCCATCATGTGCCGTTGCCGAAACTCGGAAGTCTGGCGCGACGCTCGCTACCGCCTGATGATGACCGGTCTTACCTACGACCGTCGATGTCTGCAAAATCGTGGCAAGCCGGGACTCAGGGTCGATGACAACCGTCTCATCAATCATGAGCTCGCCATCGTGCTCTCCGTGATGGGTTCCTGTCTCTGCAATATCGGGAATCAGCGTGCCGCCGTACGCCACATTCATGAGTTGCGATCCTCGACAGATGCCCAGGGTTGGCATCCCATGATCGATTGCATTCTTAATCAGATCTATGGAGAAGTGATCGGCATTGATATCGACCCCGTACTCATGTGGCACCGGCCCGCTGACCCCATACAGTTCGGAGTCAACATCCCCACCACCCAGGACGAGCAAACCGTCGAACTTCGTCATATCGACCGCGTCGGGTAACGCCCCGGACGTGTCGAACAGTGTCCACTGGGCATCGTTGTCTTCCAGATACTGCAGGGCACTGCGGCCGTACTGCCGAACCAAGTCGGCGACTGAATCGATCAAATCCGGAAAGTTCAACGAGACGACAACAGCGATATGCGGACCCGCGCCCGAGCCCCGCCGCAGGGGCAGTACCTCATCCAGAGTGACTACCGGCACGTTCTGACTGGTCATATCGATGTTCCTCATCCTCAGCTGGTGCGCCCCGCGAATCTACCCTGTGGACAACCCAAAAACATCGGGCAGTGGCCCATAAGAGCATCTACATTCGTGGCATGACTGTAACCACTGAGCAATTGACCACCTTGGCATCGGCACATTTTCCTGCAGACTTTGCCGCCGCCTGGTCAGCACTCATCAAGCCAGCGATCAGCCTGAAGCCGGCGGCCGCGGGTGATCCGGTGATCGGAAAGCTCGGTGGCGTACCTGCGTTGGGCTCACATCCCTGGCCGGTCTGGGACGGGCATGGGCCCTTGGGTCACGTGCTTTCGATCGACTGCCAGACCGCTAACCAGTTACTGCCACACCTCAACCTGCCCGCGGCCGGGCACCTTGCCTTCTTCTACTTCGACGGTCGCTTCAACAACGACTACGGGACCGTTGGCTTCTGGGATCCAACGTCTGCAGCCGGTCAGCGGGTTGTCCACGTAACCGACGGGCAAGGAGCCCCGGCCATCGTCCCGGACGGCCTGCCTGTCTTTGCCGAGATCGACCTGACGGGCGTCGTCATTGCCACGCCACCGTCGTACAACCATCCTGTACTTGGCGATGGCTGGCGATCAGTTGCCCCGGAAAACATGGAGGCGTTCGAAACCGCAATACGCGAGCTTATGCATCCACTCGGGGCACGGCATCAGCTTGGCGGGCAGGCGCACCCCATCCAAGATGCGGTCGAGTTCGAAATTGCCGAAGCGATGGGACGTTTGACCGACCCAGACACATTCACCCGCGACGCAGACTCGTACCGGATTCTGTCGAAAGATGTGCAGTTACTCGCACAGGTTGACAGTGATCACGCCGCACAGATGATGTGGGGAGATATGGGCATCCTTTACTGGGCTCGCCCATCACGTGAGGTGCAATCGCACAGTGTGGCTACGACCGGATTCACCTGGCAGTGCAGTTAGGCAGTGCAGTTAGG
>CANGPO010000096.1 GCA_947455705.1 Actinomycetota bacterium
GACCACCCAACAAGCCAGGGTGCAGGGAGTCCGAGCGTCACCGAATGTTCGATCGCTGCCCGCAAATCGAGCCCCTCACCATTCGCCTGATCGAAGGCACCCTGCGACGCACCTGAACTGCTCGATGTACCTCGCGTGTTGAAACGAAGCACAGCCATCCCCGTCAGCGCCGGTAAACGCCATGCCGCTTTACGCAGGAGGTGGCTATCCATCGAGCCACCCGCCGTGGGTAGTGGATGAGCCATGACGATCGTAGCCGTCGGAGCACGATCCGCCGGTGTCGCTAACTCACCGACGATACGCAGACCATCGGAGCTCGTGAACTCGATAGGCTCACGCTTTGCCGGCAACACACTATTGGCCACGATGTCGTTCATGCCTCGACCCTATCTCTGGCGCGCACCTGAGCCACGCCTCGGGAGTTAGTACTGGACACCCTTAGTCATCCGGGGCCCACGTCGTCCACGTGCACTCCAACATGGGGTATGCCAGTGACGCCGATGCTCCTCGCCGCTCGGCGCATCGGCGGGCCAGGCCACAACGTGCGGGGTAGCCGGACGGATCTCTTGATCACAACCTGGGCAACGATATGTCTTCGTCGAACTAGATCCCGTTATCCGACGAACATGCCAATCACCATCAGGGTGTTCTTCGACGGATTGAAATCCCCCACCAATCGGCTTGTCGTCGGGTGCGGGTTCACGACGATTTCGACGAGCCATGACGGGGTGTGCGTTCTGCTCAACGACTAGGCGTAGACGCGGAAACCGCGTCCCGTCTTACGTCCGAGATAGCCCGCAGTCACTAGGTGATCCAACAGTGGCGCGGGTGCGTAACCCGGCTCGCGGAACTCGAGGTACAGCGTGCGCTGAATCGCAGCCGAGACGTCAAGGCCGACAACATCAAGAAGCTCGAACGGACCCATCGGGTAACCACAGCCGAGCTTCATGGCCTTATCCATGTCGTCGGCACTGGCGTAGTTCGTCTCGAGCATCTTGATCGCATCGTTGAGATACGGGAAGAGCAGGGCGTTCACAATGAAGCCGGCACGGTCGCCACATGAGACCGGGTGCTTACCGATTCGCTTACAGAGGTCAATGCTGGTTGCGATCACATCGTCAGCCGTCGCAACCGTCGATACGACCTCGACGAGCTTCATGACCTGAGCAGGATTGAAGAAGTGCAAACCGACGACGTCAGCCGGACGACTCGTCGCTGAAGCAAGCTCGATCACCGGAAGGCTGGAGGTAGTCGTGGCCAATATCGTGCCCGGCTTGCAGATCTCATCAAGATTCTCGAACAGAACAGTCTTGACCGAGATCTCTTCAACCACAGCTTCGAGGACAAGATCGCGATCGGCGAGATCATCAAGCTTCGTTGTTCCGGTCACACGCGAGAGCGCAGCAGCCTTATCTTCTTCCGTCGCCTTACCCCGCTGCACAGCCTTATCTAGTGAACGCTCGATCGCAGCCTGAACCTTGGCGACCTTGTCATCGCCGCGTGCAACGAAGAGAACTTCGTAGCCAGCCTTGGCGAACACCTCAATGATGCCGGTGGCCATCGTGCCTGAGCCCACAACGCCGACTTTGTTGATCGGACGCAGCGGTGCCGATTCACCATCGGCTGCTGCTGCTGGTGTCAACGAATCAGTGATGACGACGGGTGAATTCGGCGCCTCGTAGGTGTAGAAGCCGCGGCCACTCTTACGTCCGCGCAAGCCAGCCGTCACCATTTGCTTGAGAACAGGTGACGGTGCGTGCAAACGATCGCGACCTTGCTTGTACATCGTGTCGAGGATTTCGTACGCAGTGTCGAGCCCGATGAGGTCGAGCAGTGCGAGCGGACCCATCGGCAAGCCACAGCCAAGGCGCATCGATGCGTCGATATCTTCGCGGCTCGCGTACTTGGTTTCGAACATCGACGCGGCGTGGTTCAAGTAACCGAAAAGAAGTGCATTGGCGATGAAGCCGGCCTTGTCACCAATGACGACAGGCTCCTTATCGAGTGACGCGGCGACGGCAGCCGCGGCATCGACAGTCTCTGGCGCGGTGACGACGGTGCGAACGATCTCAACGAACTTCTGCACCGGCGCTGGGTTGAAGAAGTGCATGCCCACAACCTGCGCGGGACGGTTCGTTGCAACCGCGATGTCGGTCACCGAAAGCGACGACGTATTGGACGCCAGGATCGCTGAGGCCGGAACGATTGAATCGAGCGTCGCGAAGATTTCTCGCTTGAGATCCAAGTTTTCGGGCACAGCTTCGATGACGAGTTCGCGATCGGAAAGATCCGCGTAATCCTGCGTCAGACGAATGCGACCAATGACCGCTTCGCGCTCTTCTGCGGTGAGTTTGCCACGCGCAACGGCACGATCGGTCGACTTCTCAATATGCCCACGACCGCGCTCAACAGCGATGTCGCTCATGTCCAAGCCGACGACATCAAAGCCATTGCGCGCAAATACCTCGACGATGCCAGCACCCATAGTTCCGAGGCCGACAACTCCGACTTTGCTGATCTCGCCAGACATGAGACTCCCTGAGACATGATCACCACGACAAGGTGGCTGACCGAGTTCGTATTCGCGCACTTAACACGTCCGAGCAGTGTCTCAGGTCAGGCGCCGTGGCGCGAGTCCCATATGCCTCACTGGCCAGCGCACTAAGGAGAATCCTGGAGTGGATTGATTCATGTTTCCTAGGGGGAAATGCAACGCGCGAGATGTGCCAAGCTCAGAAAAGCCGGGATTCGGAATCATCGACGCCGCGAAGAGCGTCGTAATCCAACTCGACGCACCGAATCCCCCGGTCTTCGGCCAACGTACGGGCCTGCGGGCGGATCTCTTGGGCGGCATAAATTCCACGAACGGGAGCCAAGAGTGGATCCCTATTCAACAGTTCGAGATAGCGGGTGAGCTGCTCAACCCCGCTGATTTCACCACGGCGTTTGATCTCCACTGCAACGGTGCCGCCAGCGTCATCGCGGCAGAGCAAATCAACCGGGCCAATCGCCGTTGGGTACTCTCGACGAACCAGGCGCCAGCCCTCGCCAAGCGTCTCCACGTTCGCCGCCAGCAGTACTTGCAGCTGAGCCTCAACACCATCTTTGATCAGGCCCGGTTCAATGCCGAGATCGTGGGCCGAATCGTGCAGCACATCCTCGATAGTGATCGTCAGAGTTTCGCCACCCTTGTTCGTCACGATCCATTGACCGATTCCGCTGTCGTCCACCTTCGTTACCAAAGTGCAGGGACTCGCCATCCAGTTAAGTGGTCGATGAGATGTATCCGAGTGGATCAGTACCGTGCCGTCACCCTTGACCATCAGAGCGCGCGTGGCCATTGGCAGATGGGCGCTGAGCCGACCGGCGTAGTCGACGGAACATTGAGCAATCACAACACGCACACAGGCGAGCATAGAGCCCTGTGGATGTGGGACTACGGCGAGGTATCCGAGCTCGGGCGTCCCTACACGTCGGCAGTCTCCTGGGTTTGCGTCGCCACCGCTGACCGGCGGCGAAGATCGTAGAACAGCATGGTCAGACCAACGGCGCTCACGGGGAACAAGATCGCTTTGAGGACCAGTGAAACGAGAGTCGTCACGGCGAATGGCCAGTTGGTGAGAAGAACGAGTACCGCGCCGATGAGATCAGGTAACACGAAGCCAAGCAGATAGAAGCCAAGCGCAACTGCCAAGGAACGCAACCGGCGCCCCTTCGTCAACTGCGCACTCCGTCCGAAGGCTGCACGCACTCCGAGGTCTTCGATGACGGCAGCCGGCATAGCAACGGCCCAGCGAGCCAGCAACCACAACGCAATCGGTGATCCGATAACCGTGCCGCCGAGAAGGGTGATCGCAATATAGCCAAGGATGAGGACCCATAAGCCCGATGGTTTGGTGAACGATTCCTTGATGGCACCTAACCCGTGCGGCGTTTCATCTCGAGCGACATCGTCCGCAACCCGAATTGACGACGTGAGCGCCGCAGCCGTGAAGGGGAACAGCACGATAGCCACGATGAGTGACAGCCCAATGCCTAACACCGGATGCGCTAAGGCATCAAGATGACCGAGATCGCCGTTCTCATTGGGCTGAATGAAGAACCGTTGTGCAAGCAGATTGGCAAGTGCGGCAAGTAGCGCCAACAGAATTGGCCACAGCGTGGAAAGCGGATGTCGTCGCACGAAGCCGAATGCCGCCGTGGCCATCTGACCTGCACGACGCTCTCGATCAGGATTCGCAGAATCAGCATGACGCCAGTCCGTTCGGCTGATCAGCCAACCGATGAAACCCAGGACGACAAGCACGCCGACAAGAACGCGGATCGGATTATCGAGAGCCTTGATGAATAGCTCTGATCCCCAGGCGGTTACTGAACAAAAAGTGGTGATCGCAGGGCCAGAAACAAGGGGCAACGCAACGGCCGTCTCGCGACCTTGATCGAGCTGCCAAGAAACCGGTTGGCTCCACTGAGTTTTCGTATTGGCGCCTGTTGGCCCATTGTTGAACGACGGTGCCTTCTCGCCCCACCGTCCGGTGTACGAAAGCCAGGCGAAGTCGCCCGTGGGTGCGTCCGGCATGACGACAATGGTCGGATGAACTACATCCCCCGGTGAGGTGGTGTTGTCGCACCCGAATCCTGCGGCCGCACTCTTACCGAACCAGTTCGCCTGTGTGTAGTACGCAGCATGTGAGCCCTGTCCCGGGTAGACGGCGATGTGATCGCCATCCTTGTGTAGTTTGGGATCATTCCATGCAGAGGTTTCTGATCCCTCGTGTTGCGCGAATGCCGTCGATGTTGGCGTGACGGTGAGGGCTTGTGCCGCGGATGTTGCTGGGAAGAGGATTTGCACCATCTCCCAGTCCCCCTCGTGCTTGTCGTTCCAATCGTTGTAGGTCCAGAAAAACCAATACTGCAGAGCAACCTGATCGGGATGATCTGGATCGGTGGCAAGACGCGAGTAGAGGGTGCGCTGCTTACCTGCCGAGGCCTTGTCGAACCACTGCTCGTAATCACAGCCGGGGCTCAGCGGATTGCCCGGAAGATCCAGATACCAGCCGTCACCCTTACCAGCCAGATCCGATGCCTTCGGTGCAGCAATGGATTCACCATTAGGCCCGTGCAGGGTCACCGTTGAGTTGCCAAGCACTGTCTCAACCGGAACAGGAAGATACGGCTCACCTTCACCGCACGTCGCGTCCTGACTGCGCACGACAACGATCGGCGCGTACTTCTGCGCCAATTGATTCAACGCATCATCGGCCGATGCAGCCGGCGCACCCAGGACAAGAGTGACCGCAGCAATCGCTAAGGCGAGGATAGCTCGCATGGAGCGCAGCAACATGCTCCGATCTAACCAGCAAGCAGGCGCGCAAGCCCTCTCGCTGACCTAATTTCATCTAGCACTTTGGCCATGATCAGAGTCGCGTCGTAATCCTTCGGGGTAAACACTGCAGCAACGCCCGACGCCTTCAGCGTGGCCGCATCTGCATCAGGAATGATCCCGCCAACGACAACGGGCACCTCTCCCATTCCCGCCGCACGCAGACCGTCAAGGACCATAGGCACTAACTCGAGATGCGATCCCGAAAGAATCGAAAGTCCAACAACGTCAACGTCCTCAGCCACTGCCGCGGCGACGATTTGCTCTGGGGTCAGACGGATGCCCTGATAGACCACCTCGAAGCCTGCGTCACGTGCTCGCACGGCGATTTGTTCGGCACCATTGCTGTGGCCATCAAGTCCAGGCTTGCCGACAAGCATGCGAAGGCGCGCGCCAAGTTCGTCCCCGGTGCTCGCCACTGCATTACGAACGACGGTCAGTTCATCGGTCACCGGCGCGACCCCAACGACACCGGAAACACCCGTGGGCGCACGGAACTCACCGAACACATCGCGCAAAACCTGTGACCACTCCCCTGTTGTGACGCCCGCTCGAGCACACGCCAGTGACGCTTCCATCAGGTTGTCCGTTGTGGCTGCAGTGGCTGCCAAGGTTGCAAGTGCAGATGCGACCGCATCGTCATCACGGCCAATTCGCCACTGCTCAAGACGTGCCTGCGCTTCGGCTTCGACGGCAGAGTCAACAACGTGAATGGAATCATCACCGCCGAGCGGACTTGGCTCAGTGGTGGTGTAGGCATTAACCCCAACGATGATGTCCTGGCCACTTTCGACGCGAGCACGTCGCAAGGCATGAGATGCAACCAGTTGGCTCTTCATGTAGCCCGTTTCGATAGCGGCCACCGCGCCACCCATCTCAAGCACCCGAGCGATTTCGTCCTGTGCTTCGGCCACCAATTGCGCAACCTTTGCCTCAACGACAACCGACCCCGTGAACAGATCGTCGTATTCCAGCAGGTCGCTTTCATATGCCAGCACTTGCTGAATGCGCAGCGACCACTGTTGATCCCATGGACGCGGAAGGCCAAGAGCTTCATTCCACGCAGGCAACTGGATCGCTCGCGCCCGAGCATCCTTCGACAACGTGACGGCAAGCATCTCAAGCACGATGCGCTGAACGTTGTTTTCTGGCTGCGCTTCAGTCAGGCCAAGTGAGTTGACCTGAACGCCATAGCGGAATCGACGTTGACGTTCATCCGTGATTCCATAACGCTCACGCGTCAGTTCATCCCAGAGTTCGACGAAGGCCCGCATCTTGCACATCTCTTCAACGAAGCGCACTCCGGCGTTCACGAAGAACGACATTCGGGCGACAACCTCGCCGAATCGCTCCGGCGGCACCTGACCGGAATCGCGCACCGCGTCAAGAACCGCGATCGCCGTGCACATCGCGTAGGCAAGTTCTTGCACGGGCGTCGCCCCCGCCTCTTGCAAGTGGTACGAACAAATATTGATCGGATTCCAGGACGGAGAGTTGTTGACCGTCCACGTCACCATGTCCGTTATCAAACGCAGCGACGGTCCCGGCGGGAAAATGTAGGTGCCGCGAGAGAGGTATTCCTTGATGATGTCGTTTTGCGTAGTACCCGTCAGCGATGTGAGCTCAGCACCCTGCTCTTCGGCGACAGTTGCATATAAAGCCAATAGCCACATGGCCGTGGCGTTGATCGTCATCGATGTATTCATGTCGCCAAGCGGGATCCCCTCGAACAGGGCACGCATATCGCCGACATGTGAGATCGGTACGCCGACCTTGCCCACTTCACCGCGAGCCAAGATGTGGTCTGGGTCGTAGCCCGTTTGCGTAGGCAGATCGAAGGCAACCGATAAGCCCGTCTGACCTTTGGCCAGGTTAGTGCGATAGAGCACGTTGGATTCCTTCGCCGAACTATGTCCGGCGTAGGTGCGAATCATCCACGGCTTGTCGCGCATCTAGATCTCTCCTGCAGTAAGGGAAGTAAAACATCGGGGGACGTTAGAGCAGGTGCAGCGAATCGTGCCTTCGTTATTCTAGTTATCGTCCTAGGCGTCGTACCTGTAGAAGCCCTGACCAGTTTTGCGGCCCAAGTTTCCTTCAGCAACCATCTGTTGGATCAATTCCGGCGGCTCGAAGGCTTGGTGCTTCGCTTCGTTATAGACGGACATGTCAGCGTTGAGCATGATGTCCACACCAGTCAGGTCAGCGGTCTCCAGCGGCCCCATTGCATGGCCGAAACCGAGTCGGCAGGCGGTGTCGATATCTTCCGCGCTCGCCACGCCACTTTCGACGAGGCGAATGGCCTCCATCGTCAATGCGCTAATGAGCCTGGTCGTCACGAAACCGGCCACATCACGGTTGACAACAACGACCGTCTTACCAACCCGCTCCGAGAACTTTCGCGCCGCAGCGAGCGTCTCGTCACTCGTGTCCTGTCCGCGAACGAGCTCCACGAGTTTCATCATCGGCACTGGCGAGAAGAAGTGAATGCCGACGACATCCTGCGGCCGTGTGGTAGCCGCCGCGATCGACGTGATGGGAATGGCTGACGTGTTGGTGCCGAGGATGGCGCCAGGCTTGGCGATCGCATCTAAAGACTTGAAGATCTCGGTCTTCACCTCAAGCTTTTCGAACACAGCTTCAACAACGATGTCTGCATCTGCCACATCTGCCAGCGCGGTCGTCGTGGTGATCCGCTTGAGCGCAGCACCTGCTTCTGGCTCAGAGATCCGCTCCTTGGCGACGAACCGAGCCAGTGAGTCAGTAACTGACGCCACCGCGCGCTCGAGTGACTCACTGCTGACGTCCTGTAAGACGACGTCGAAGCCGGCGAGCGCGGCCACCTGCGCAATCCCGGAGCCCATGAGTCCCGCACCAATAACGGCTACCTGCGAAGTCACCGATCTCTCCCAACCGAATGTGACGACATTCTTGCCCCGTGGCGTCATCATCAACGCCGTTGGCCACTGACCGTACGGTATCGCCAATCAACACCAGCGTGGAATCGGGAGCCGTAGATTCACCGACGTCACCTGTTCGATCCATGGGAACTACAAGGTGCGAGAGTCCACATGCGGCAGCACTATGGGAAGCATGGATACCAGCGCCTCATTCCTGATTGGGCCGATCATCGCCCTTGGCGGAGTGGGCGTGCTCGTGCTTATCCTGCGCTGGGCCTACAGCAACGGAAACTCTGTCGTAGCACGTCGTGCACGACCTAGTACCGAGGATGATTACGGACTCCTCGTACCCGTGGCTAGCCCCACCACCTACATCGAGGGTGAGGTGCTTCGTCGCACTCTCGAAGATGCCAACATCCGCGCAATTCTGGCCGAAACCCTCAACGGGCCACGAGTGATGGTGTGGCCCGATGATGCAGACCTCGCCGCGAAGGTGCTTAAGCCGGGTCGTTAACAGCCGTCCGGGTTACCTGCGCGCCGAGACGCGTCAGATCCGGCAGGAAGCCTTCATATCCCCGATCAATGTGATGGGGTTCGTAGATCGTTGTGGTGCCCGATGCCACGAGCCCGGCCAACACCAGGCCCGCGCCCGCGCGGATATCAGCCGCTTCCACTGGTGCACCAGACAACGAATCGCGGCCGCGGACCAACGCGTGATGCCCATCGGTGCGAACATCGGCTCCGAGCCGCACCATTTCATTGACGAACCGGAACCGGGCTTCAAACAGGTTTTCGGTAACCATCGCCGTACCCGTGGCAATCGCATTCATCGCTATGAAGTGCGGCTGAAGATCCGTCGGGAAACCGGGGTAAGGGAGGGTGACGATGTCAACACAGCGGGGACGATCTTGCCCAACCACCCGGAACCCGTCGGATACAAGTTCAACGTGGCCACCCGCATCAGTGAGTTTGTCGAGAACGATCGCAAGGTGGCTCGCATTGGCGTTGCGAATCAGCACATCACCACCCGTCATCACCGC
>CANGPO010000097.1 GCA_947455705.1 Actinomycetota bacterium
GATCCGGTTTATGGTGGGAACGCGAACACGTACACGTACCCAGTCGACCCGGTGAACATGTTTGATCTCGATGGAAATCTCGGCAGTCTCGCGTGCGGGCATGGGCGATGCAAGAGTGATCGGGCCGATGCAGAGCGAGCCTTGGACACCATTTCACTGGGGATGGGTGTCGCGGCGATGGCCGGCTGTGCCCCGTGCGGGGGCGTAGCGCTAGGCATTAATGCCTATCAAACGGTTGATGCAGCGCGCCACGGAAATTGGGCCGAGGCGACTGCGTCGGCAGTTGGCTTTGCTCCAGGGATCGGTAGGTTCGGGTCGAGGCTGATGGCGGTGCGGTATGCAACGAAGATTTCGAGGTCTTACACCAAAGCTGGTCATGCGTTGAAACTAAGAAGAACAGCCCTCAGAAGAGCAATGAATACGTGGCACCACCGCCAAAGAACTTGGGGGCGAGTACTTGATTACGCGTCGCTTTCATACGAATCCGTTCGTTACGGCCAGAAGTGGGGCTGGTAATGACGAAGTTTGGTGTATCTGCGCGACTTTCGACTTTTGCTCCGTCGTACTGGGTCGTTCAGTTTGCTGATCGCACTACGGGGGATCCAGAGATAACTGCGTTTATGCGAGAGGAACTGCAAAGGCAGGTCAAGATTGGTTTACCTAGGGCTGATTTACGCTCGCAGTTCAGCGTACTCATGGTGAGTTACTTCGTGCTTATGCTTCCGGCATCGTTGCTAGGTTGGGGCGCCACGAAACTGATTCCAACGCAGTTTATGAGCGGCGCCGCATTAGGGTTTCTAGCGTTCGCAGGTCTGGCCGCCATTGCCTACGGAGTCCGTTGGCTCGTGTCCCCTGGTGATCAGAAGATTGTCGTCTGGAGGCCTTGGGTATTAGACGCAGCTCTGATCGCTGTGGCGCTCACAGTCGGTTTTAGCGCCAATAGGTAATGGGGCTAAGAGGTGGGAATCTTGGCGGCGCCGGCACCGGGTTTTGATGTGAACTCGAACCGGCGGTGGCCGTTGGCCTACGACAAGCGCTTGACGTCTATCACACCGCAGCACTCAGGCTCGAACGCCACCGGTAGGTCAGGCCGCGATGAGCCTGGGGTCATCTTTATGTCGGCTAGTAGCGTCCGCCGACGGGGGCGGGTAGGGCGTTCAGATCGGCTAGATCTTCTGCGGATAGAACGATGTCAGCGGCGGCTGCGTTTTCATCGAGACGTGACATCTTCTTTGTGCCCGGAATGGGAACCACCTGAGGGCCTTGAGCCAGTACCCACGCCAATGCAATCTGCGCAGACGTAACACCGCGACGGTCGGCAATCTCCGCAACTGAAGCCACCAGCGCTTGATTCGCGGTCATGTTCTCTTCGCTGAAACGTGGGAGCGTTGAGCGGAAGTCGTCCTCACCGAAGGTGCGCGGCGCCAACGCACCCGTCAAGAAGCCGCGGCCCAATGGCGAGAACGGAAGGAAGCCGATCCCGTTTTCCACTGTGAATGGCAACACGTCAATGAGCCAATCACGCGTCCACAGTGAGAGTTCGCTCTGCACAGTCGCCACGGGATGAAGTGCATGGGCACGCTGAAGTTGATCGAGGGTGGGCTCGGAAAGACCAATCGCACGAACCTTTCCGGCCGCAACCAACTCAGAGAAGGCACCCCACGTCTCTTCGATCGGAACCTCCGGATCAATGCGATGAAGTTGGTAGAGATCGATGTAGTCGACGCCAAGGCGAGTCAGCGATGCGTCGCAGGCTGCGCGCACGTACTCAGGTGATCCGTTACGTCCATGCTTGAAATCTGGACGCCACACAATCCCGCACTTGGTGGCCACAATCGCGCGCTCGCGATGTCCAACAAGGGCGCGGCCTACCAACTCTTCGTTGATATGCGGTCCGTACACGTCAGCCGTATCGAGGAGGGTCACGCCAATATCGAGCGCGTGATGAATGACGTCGATCGACACCTCGTCATCACCCGTGCCAACGTCATATCCATACGACATTCCCATGCAGCCAAGGCCAATCGCCCCGACCGAAATACCGCTACTACCAAGTGTGCGCGTGTCCATGAGACGAGGTTAGTCGGTGTGGGGCTGGCCGCCACCAAAGTGAACCGATAGCGTCCACATATGACGGATCTGGTGATGCTCCCGTGGGCGGACTACGCAGCCACATTGGGTGGCGCAACTCTTGGTCTTGAGGTTGAAGTCTTTTCCGAGGGTGATCCCGAGCCCGATCAAGCGATCCTCGACAACGTGGTCTTCTACGTTCCTCCGTACGAGGGCGGCCGACGATCACTTGCCGTCATCTCGAACATGCCACGGGTGGAGATCGTCCAGAGCCTGTGGGCGGGTGTCGATGGCGTGTGGCCATTCATGCGCGATGGCGTCAGCCTTCACAACGCGGCTGGTGTGCACGACGCATCGACCGCCGAACTAGCTGTCGGGCTCGCGATTGCCCGGCTTCGTCGTCTCGATGAATTCGCCGTCGCACAGGCGCGAGGAGCTTGGCTACACGACTTCACACCCGCACTGGCCGATCGAACGGTGCTGATCCTTGGCTACGGAAACATCGGGCAAGCAGTCGAGCGACGACTTGCCGGTTTCGAGGTCAACATCATCAGAGTGGCCACAACTGCGCGCGTCGACGATGAAGGCCGCGAGATTCACGGCCAGGACGAGCTTCCAGCGTTGCTACCCATCGCTGATGTGGTGATCGTGATCATGCCGCAGACCCCGGCGACCACGAAGCTCATCAACGCAGACTTCCTCGCCCGCATGAAGGATGGCGCAGTACTCGTCAACGTCGCCCGCGGTGCCATCGTCGACACCGACGCGCTTCTTGCTGAGGTGATGACGGGACGGATCAGCGCCGCGCTGGATGTTACTGATCCTGAGCCGCTGCCGTCCGATCATCCGCTCTGGACGGCCCCGGGCGTTCTGATCAGTCCGCACGTCGGTGGTAGCACGAGTGCGTTCGCACCTCGAGCGAAGAAACTCGTCGAAGATCAAATCAATCGCTGGCGCCAGGGGCAGCCGCTCATTAACCAGATGGCCCCGCCTGTGTCATAAATGCGATGTCCGAGTGACTACGCTGTACCCGTGACCCAGACACCTGATATCAAGCCCCGCTCCCGCACCGTTACCGATGGTTTGGAGCGGGCCGCTGCGCGCGGCATGCTCCGCGCCGTTGGAATGGGTGATGACGATTGGGTCAAGCCCCAGATCGGTGTTGCCTCGTCATGGAACGAGATCACGCCGTGCAACCTGTCCCTTGATCGTCTTGCCGATGCAGCCAAGGATGGTGTGCACGCAGGTGGGGGATACCCGCTTGAGTTCGGCACGATCTCGGTGTCGGACGGCATCTCGATGGGCCACGTTGGAATGCACTTCTCGCTCGTGAGCCGCGAGGTTATTGCTGACTCCGTCGAGACAGTATTCGAAGCCGAACGCCTCGACGGTGCGGTGCTCTTGGCCGGTTGCGATAAGAGCGAGCCGGCCATGCTTATGGCCGCCGCGCGCCTGGACATCTCCGCGGTATTCCTTTACGCCGGTTCGATCCTGCCTGGCCGCGTTGGCGATAAAGACGTGACGATCATCGACGCCTTCGAGGCCGTTGGTGCATGTGCTCGCGGCCTCATCACGCGCGAGCAGGTTGATGAGATCGAGCGCGCAATCTGCCCAGGTGAAGGTGCCTGTGGCGGTATGTACACCGCAAACACGATGGCTGCGGCCGCTGAGGCCATGGGTATGTCGCTGCCAGGTTCAGCGGCGCCGCCCGCCGTCGACCGTCGGCGCGATGGCTACGCCCGTCGCTCAGGCGAGGCCGTTGTCGAACTTCTGCGGCAGGGCATCACGACCCGCGACATCATCACGCGCAAGTCACTTGAGAATGCGATCGCTGTGGTCGTCGCCCTCGGTGGCTCGACGAACGCAGTGCTGCACCTGCTTGCCATCGCGCACGAGGCCCACGTCGAGCTCGAGATTGAAGACTTCAACCGCATTGCCGATCGCGTGCCGCACTTGGCAAACGTCAAGCCGTTCGGTCAATACGTCATGAGCGATGTCGATCGCATCGGTGGTGTGCCCGTCGTCATGAAGGCACTGCTCGACGCTGGCCTCATGCACGGTGATTGCCTCACCGTCACGGGCAAGACGCTGGCCGAAAATCTTGCCGAGATCGCACCACCAGATCCCGATGGCAAGATCCTGCGTGCACTGAGCGACCCGATTCACAAGACCGGTGGGCTCAGCATTCTGAAGGGTTCACTCGCACCCGACGGTGCGGTGGTGAAGACAGCCGGCTTCGATGCGGACGTGTTCGAGGGCACGGCGCGCGTTTTCGATGGTGAGGCCGGCGCGATGGAGGCGGTTGCGGAGGGCACGCTCAACAAGGGCGATGTCGTCGTTATTCGCTACGAAGGCCCGAAGGGTGGCCCGGGTATGCGCGAGATGCTCGCCGTAACCGGCGCGATCAAGGGCGCTGGTATCGGCAAAGACGTTCTGCTGCTCACTGACGGTCGCTTCTCGGGCGGTACGACGGGTCTATGCGTCGGGCACGTTGCTCCTGAAGCATCCGACGGCGGGCCGATCGCGTTCATCAAGGATGGCGACCGCATCCGGCTCGACGTCAGCACGCGTACTCTCGACCTGCTTGTCGACGAGGATGAGCTAGCCACCCGTCGGGTTGGTTGGGAGCCACCGGCACCCAAATACACCCGCGGAGTCCTGTCGAAGTACGTCAAGCTTGTCGGCTCTGCCCGCTACGGCGCGGTCTGCGACTAGGCAACGATCCAGCAGCACGATCCGAGGCCGTTTCGCAGACATGTGATTCGCGTCTCGGATCGTGAGATCGATGCGTCCACCTCTTGACATATCCACAGGTCAGCGCCACCTTTGTACTGTGGAGACAACGCCGTTGGTAGTAGTAGTTCGCAGGCGCGCAGCCTGACGGACGATTGTCTCCTGCGCGCCACCCCTCGAAGCCTGATAATGGCCGGGGGGTTTTTCATTGCCCGTCCGACGAAAGTTAGGAAGACCAGATGACCGACCAGATCACCGGTGCTGAGAGCCTCGTCCGCTCGATGGAGCATGCCGGAGTGGACGTCGTCTTCGGTATCCCCGGTGGAGCGATTCTGCCGGCATACGACCCGTTGATGGATTCGAAGAAGGTCCGCCACATTTTGGTGCGCCACGAACAAGGTGCCGGTCACGCTGCGGAAGGGTACGCCCAAGCGACCGGCCGCGTTGGTGTGTGCATGGCCACGTCGGGCCCCGGTGCGACGAACCTCGTGACTCCCATCGCTGATGCGTACATGGATTCCGTTGCCATGGTCGCCATCACCGGTCAGGTCCCGAGTAAGGCCATTGGAACCGATGCGTTCCAAGAGGCTGACATTCGCGGTATCACGATGCCGATCACCAAGCACAACTTCCTCGTCACCGATCCAAACGAAATTCCGCGGGCAATCGCAGAGGCTTTCCATATCGCTGGCACCGGACGCCCAGGCCCAGTTCTGGTGGACATCGCCAAGGATGCGCTCCAGGCGATGACGACGTTTGAGTGGCCGACTGTGATTGATCTGCCTGGCTACCGTCCCGTCACCCGTCCGCATTCCAAGCAGGTTCGCGAAGCCGCACGCATGATCGTCGAGGCGAAAAAGCCTGTTCTGTACGTCGGCGGCGGCATCATCAAATCTCGTGCCCACAAAGAACTCCTTCAACTAGCCGAGCTCACTGGCATCCCCGTCGTCACCACGCTGATGGCTCGTGGTGCATTTCCCGACAGTCACCCGCTGCACATGGGCATGCCGGGCATGCATGGTTCAGTTTCGGCCGTTGGAGCCTTGCAGAAGAGTGATCTTCTGATCACACTCGGCGCTCGCTTCGACGACCGCGTCACCGGCAAACTTGATTCCTTCGCGCCCGACGCCCGAATCATCCACGCCGATATCGATCCGGCCGAGATCTCAAAGAATCGCGTTGCCGATGTTCCGATCGTGGGTGACGCGAAAGAGGTCATCGCCGACCTCATCGTGGCATTGCAGACGGAGCACGAAACGGGCAATGTCGGTGATTACGCCGAGTGGATCGACCTGCTCGAGCACATGAGGCAGACGTATCCGTTGGGTTACGACCACCCCACCGATGGCACGCTTGCACCTCAGTTTGTGATCGAACGACTCGGCCTTATCGCCGGGCCGGAGGCGATCATCGCCGCGGGTGTTGGTCAGCACCAAATGTGGGCTGCACAGTTCATTAAGTACGAAATCCCAGCAACCTGGCTCAACTCCGGTGGTGCCGGCACGATGGGCTACGCCGTGCCCGCAGCTATGGGTGCCAAGGTTGGTCGTCCCGAGGCGACGGTGTGGGCCGTTGATGGTGACGGTTGTTTCCAGATGACGAATCAGGAGCTCGTCACCTGTGCGATCAACGAAATCCCAATCAAGGTTGCGTTGATCAACAACTCGTCACTCGGCATGGTTCGTCAGTGGCAGACGCTGTTCTACGAATCGCGTTACTCCAATACTGACCTGCACAGTCACCGCATCCCAGATTTCGTGAAGCTCGCAGACGCCTACGGCTGTCACGGTTTGCGCTGTGAGTCACCGGATGATGTGGACGCGACGATCGAGAAGGCCATGTCACTCAACGACGCACCCGTCGTCGTTGACTTCGTGGTCAACAAGGACGCAATGGTGTGGCCGATGGTTGCAGCAGGCACAAGCAATGACGAGATCAAGGTCGCTCGCGACCTTGCCCCCAAGTGGGATCGAGAGGACTAACGATGGACCGTCACACACTTTCCGTTCTGGTGGAAGATCAGCCAGGTGTTCTCGCCCGTATCTCAGCGCTGTTCTCACGTCGCGGGTTCAACATTGAGTCGCTCGCCGTAGGCCCGACCGAGGTTGAAGGCGTCTCGCGCATGACGATCGTCGTCAACGTGGATGAGCTGCCGCTCGAGCAAGTAACCAAGCAACTCAACAAGCTGATCAACGTCCTGAAGATCGTTGAGCTTGATCCTGAGGCAGTGCAGCGTGAGTTGCTGCTCGTCAAGGTGAAGGCCGACATGGATTCGCGCTCGCATGTCCTAGAGACCGTGACGTTGTTCCGCGCCAAGGTTGTTGACGTCGCTACCGATAGCGTGACGATCGAAGCCACCGGAAGCCGCGACAAACTCCAAGCCCTGCTTCGGGTTCTTGAGCCGTTTGGCATCAAGGAGCTCGTTCAGTCCGGAGTCGTCGCGATTGGTCGTGGATCACGCTCGATTTCCGATCGAAGCCTGCGCGCCACCGATCGTCCGGCGTAGTCACCAGCAGCCCCCCTGTACGACCCAAAGCACGACCTGAAAGACTTTGCCCAATTCAAGTTCGAGACGAAATTCTCCCCAGACGCTAGGAGCCAATCGTGGCCGAGATGTTTTACGACGCAGATGCTGACCTGTCGATCATTGCGAGCAAGAAGGTCGCTGTGCTCGGATACGGAAGCCAGGGCCACGCCCACGCACTGAACCTTCGTGACTCTGGGGTCGACGTACGCATCGGCCTGCTCGAGGGCAGCGCCTCACGTCCCAAGGCAGAGGCCGAAGGCCTGCGCGTACTCACTCCGAGTGCAGCGGCAGCAGAGGCTGACGTCATTGTCATCCTCGCGCCCGACCACAAGCAGCGTCACCTCTACACCGAGTCCGTTGAGCCGAACCTGTCGGCTGGCAAGGTGCTTGTCTTCGGTCACGGTTTCAACATCCGCTTCGGCTACATCAAGCCACCAGCCGATGTCGACGTCATCATGGTTGCCCCCAAGGGCCCAGGTCACCTCGTGCGTCGCGAGTACGCAGCAGGCCGTGGCGTCCCGGTGATCGTCGCCGTGGAGCAGGACGCCACTGGCACCGCATGGGCACTGGCACTGTCGTACGCAAAGGGCATCGGCGGTCTTCGCGCCGGCGGCATCAAGACCACGTTCACCGAAGAGACTGAGACCGACCTGTTCGGCGAGCAAGCAGTTCTCTGTGGTGGCGCATCACAGCTCGTGATGTACGGCTTCGAGACCCTCGTCGAGGCTGGCTACCAGCCTGAGGTCGCCTACTTCGAGTGCCTCCACGAGCTCAAGCTCATCGTCGACCTCATGTACGAAGGTGGCATTGCAAAGCAGCGTTGGTCGGTCTCCGATACCGCGGAGTACGGCGACTACGTCTCCGGTCCTCGCGTCATCGATCCAAGCGTCAAGGTGCGCATGCAGGAAGTCCTCGCGGACATCCAAAGCGGCAAGTTCGCGCAGCGCTTCATCGATGATCAGGATGCGGGTGCTCCTGAGTTCAAGGAACTGCGTGCCAAGGGTGAGAAGCACCCGATCGAGGCCGTTGGTCGCGATCTGCGCGCAATGATGTCGTGGGTGAAGAAGGATGGCGACGATTACGTCGAAGGCACCGCGGGTCGTTAAGGTCCGAGGCGTACGGCGAGGTTGTACCTCGGGAGTTAGCAGGCGGTCCGCTTAGGCGGGCCGCCTGTTCCACATTGTGGACCTGAACGAGGGTTTAGTTTCTGCTCGTTAAACTTATGGGGGTAGAACGTAGCCGGATCCCACATGTAGGTGTAGACGTGACCAAGCCAGTTGTCCTTATTGCTGAAGAACTTTCCCCCGCGACGATTGACGCGCTTGGCCCGGACTTCGAGATTCGGTCGTGCAATGGTGAGGATCGTGCCGAGCTGCTCAGTGCGATTGCAGACGTAGACGCACTGCTCGTCCGCTCCGCCACCAAGGTTGATGCGGAGGCCATCGCGGCTGCTCGGAAACTCAAGGTTGTGGCGCGCGCGGGTGTGGGCCTGGACAACGTTGATGTTAAAGCCGCCACTCAGGCTGGTGTGATGGTCGTTAATGCGCCCACGTCGAACATCACCTCTGCTGCGGAACTCGCTGTTGGTCTGCTCTTGGCCTCGGCCCGCAATATCGCGCCAGCAAATGCGGCTCTCAAGGCCGGGCAGTGGAAGCGCTCAAAGTACACCGGTGTTGAACTCACTGAAAAGACTGTCGGCGTGGTTGGTCTGGGTCGGATCGGCATGCTGGTGGCGAACCGCCTTGCCGGATTCGGCGTCAAGCTGATCGCCTACGACCCCTACGTTCAGCCTGCTCGCGCCGCTCAGTCAGGTATCCGAATGGTCTCCCTTGACGAGCTCCTCGCCGAGAGCGATTTCATCACCGTTCACCTGCCCAAGACACCCGATACGGTCGGCTTGATTGGTAAGGAAGCGCTGACGAAGGTGAAGCCATCGGTGCGCATCATCAACGCAGCCCGCGGTGGCATCGTCGACGA
>CANGPO010000098.1 GCA_947455705.1 Actinomycetota bacterium
ACGGTAGGTGGCTTATCGCTCGAGGGAGTTGACGTGGCTAAGGAAACGATCATTCAGGGAACTGTCACCCGTGGTGGTGAGCCCGTAGGTGGCGCGTACGTTCGCCTCCTCGATGGGTCAGGTGAATTCACCGCTGAGGTCCCAACGAGTGCTACGGGCAATTACCGTTTCTTCGCAGCCCCCGGCACGTGGACGCTGCGTGCCTTGGCTCCAGGTGGAACGGCGGATCGGACCGTCGTTGCGTCACTGGGCAACATCGCTGAAGTCGACATTGCCGTCTAGTGCGTAGGCCTTAAAGCGAAAGCGCTTCACTTCCACGTCGGGAAGTGAAGCGCTTTCGTAATTCGGGAGCTGCTAGCCCTTTGCTGCCGCGATAGCTGCGGCGAGTGCTTTACGAGCCTCAGCAACACGCTTTTCTGCTGCCTGCTTCTGCGCCGGGGTCATCGGCTTGCGGGCGGCGGACTTCTTCGCGATGGCCTTGCGAACATCGGCCGTCTTCTTCGCAGCCGCCCGCTTCTGGGCTGGTGTTGCGGTCTTCTTCGCAGCCGCCTTCTTGGCAGTGGTCTTCTTGGCTACTGCCGTCCTTGCTGCAGCAATCTTTGCGGCAGCGGCCTTCTTCTGGGCTGGCGTCAACGCAGCGGTCTTCTTTGCTGCTGACTTGCGCGCTGCCGCGGTCTTGGATGCAGCTGCCTTCTTCTGCGCCGGAGTGCCACGCTTCTCGATCGTCTTCTTCGCCGCGGCGGTGCCGAGGGCTGCGCCGAGAGCAGCCGCGCTGGCGGCAGCCTTGCGAGCAGTGGTCTTTTGGGCGGACGTCTTCTTAGCAGGGGCCTTGCGAGCTGACGCCGTCGTTGCAGTCCTTGCAGCCATGCGCTTCTCCAGATCTGAGATATCCGTCACTAAACTATGTGTCAGCGATCGGGTTTAGCTGAATGCACAGAGAATAAAACATTGATGATCACCTTGCCTCGCGTCTGAGACCCCGTGTCGTAGTCCCACTTAATAAACAATGACCTGAACGTTGTCTCGCGTTATCTCTTCCACGAACGATGCAGCACCGGCGATGCGAACCTCGTCGGCTACATCGGCGTCGGTAATGCCTCGCCGCTTCACGCACTGCGTGCATAAAGTGACGCGCGCACCGTCGAGAAGTGATTCGACCAGATCTGTCAGCGGGGTAGCGAACTCGAGCTCGAGGTCAGGAACGCGACCACGTACTCCCAGCCACACTGCATCTCCCGTTAGCCACAGTGAGACGTCGATACCAGAGGCAACCGCGGTCGAAGCAACTGTGATGCCTTGTGACAAGCGCTCGGGTGCTTCGATTCCACAGGTTACTTTCACTACTAACTGTTGGGTCATACATGCAGGCTAGCGATTCGGCACTACGATCAGGGAATGCTCGAATTCATTGCTACTGGTGTTTTGGTCGCTGTGGCCATCGCGGTTGTCTTGGTGTCCGGGTACATGGTGGTGCGGCTTTACCGCGGCGATACAACCGGAGATGGCGAGTCATGAGTGAACCTGTAGAAGTGCCAATTCATCACGATCTGGCACCGGTGAAGTGGCTCATTGGTCGCTGGACCGGGGTAGGAGTGGGCGGCTATCCCACTGTGCCTGAGTTCCGCTTCGGCCAGGAAGTGTCCTTTGCGACCGATGGACGGCCGTTCCTTCAGTACGCGAGCCGCGCCTTCCTGCTCGACGAGAACGGCGAGAAGGTTCGCCCGCTCGGAGTTGAAACCGGCTTCCTTCGTCCGCAGCCGAACAACGAGATTGAACTACTTCTCGCACATCCAACGGGTTACGCCGAGGTCTGGTACGGCAAGGTCGAAGTCACCGGCATCGAGAATGCGGTTATCACGGGTGCACGAATTGAGATGCACACCGACATCATTGCCCGCACTCGCACTGCCAAGGAGTACACCTCGGGACACCGGCTCTATGGACTAGTTGAAGGCGACTTGCTGTGGGCATTTGATATGGCCGCAGTTGAACACCCGTTGCAGTCGCACTTATCTGCACGTCTCAAGCGGTGGTGACCTCAGTGCCGTCAGCATCCTGGGACCAGAAACTCCGTCGAGGTGGCTATCGCATCACGCCGCAGCGTCAACTTGTGCTCCAAGCAGTCGAAGATCTTCGACATGGCACCCCTGAGGAAATCTTGGCTCATGTTCAGAGAACAGCGAGCGGAGTAAACCTCTCGACGATCTACCGCAATCTTGAGGTGCTTGAAGAGGTTGGGCTCGTCACACACGCACATATTGGCCACGGTGCGCCGACGTACCACGCTGTTGACGATCATGTGCACATTCACTTGGTGTGCGATAAGTGCGGGGACGTGCAAAGTGTGGATGCGCAGGTTGCCCAAGAGTTCTTGCGGGAACTCCGCGCACAGACAGGTTTCGTCACGGACATCACCCATGTCGCTTTACAAGGTCATTGCGTGAAATGTGCACCGGCCGCTCGCGCCAAACGCTGAGCTGGGAAGTAATCCAACACCGATTCAGTTAGGCACAGTGTGACCAACTATCGAAGTCCGTTGCTTGATCTACCGGGTGCATGTCCGGCCCCTTCGGGATCGCCCGATGAGGGGGTCGCGTGGCATTACGGTGATCCATTGGGTGAACAGCGAATGCTGGCCGCCGGGCAGGGATGGACTGATCTTTCACACCGATCAATCATTACAGTTTCGGGGCCAGATCGGCTGAGTTGGTTGCACTCGATCACCACGAACGCCGTCGACAAACTCTCGCCGGGTGAAAGTGCGTTGAACCTTGTGCTGAGTCCGAATGGGCACGTGGAACATGAATTGCACATGGTCGATGACGGACAGACAACCTGGATTCTGACCGAACGTTCGCGTAGCGCGGATCTGATCGACTATCTGAACAAAATGAAGTTCATGTTGCGCGTTGAGGTTGCAGACGTGAGCGCGTCGATGGCCGTTATAGGTGAGCCGATCGGTATTGCGCATGAATCGCTACCCAGCTTCGTGTGGCCTGCTGATTTCAGTCGCGATGCCGAGCCCGGCTCAGCAACAGCCAAGTACGTGCCACATCGTCCGGCCGCGTTTACTGCGCGGGAACTGGTGGTGCCACGGGATCAACTCGATCACGTCGTTGCTGGCCGCGCTGGTGCTGGTGCTGGAACTTGGGCTTGGGAATCTCAACGTATTGCAGCCGGCGTGCCCCGAATCGGTTTTGAAACCGATCACCGCACTATCGCGCATGAGGTTGGCTGGGTTACGTCTGCCGTACACCTCAACAAAGGGTGTTATCGCGGGCAGGAAACGGTCGCGCGCGTCCACAACCTCGGGCGACCGCCTCGGCGCTTGGTGCTACTGCATCTTGATGGCAGTGCGGATCGGACGCCGGCGATTGGTGAATCGGTCACTCTCAACGGTAGGGAGATTGGTCGGCTGACCTCCGTCTCACAGCATCATGAACTTGGGCCGATTGCACTCGCCGTTGTGAAGCGTGCGCTTGATCCTGAGCAGACTCTGCTCGTCGGTTCAACCGAGTTGGGCTTCGTGTCGGCCACCCAGGATGTCATCGTTACACCGGGCGATTAGGCTGCACCGCTTGGTCTAGGCGGCTGGGCGTCGCGGCACGCGTCCGTGGTTCACTTGTGTTTCGACGACATCGTGATTGGGGACTTGGGTGACCAGTAATACCGTGACGAAGGCAGTGATTCCTGCAGCCGGTCTGGGTACTCGATTCCTACCGGCCACCAAGGCCACCCCAAAGGAAATGCTTCCCGTCGTCGATACCCCTGCGATCCAACTCGTTGTCGAAGAAGCCGCCTCGGCCGGGCTCACTGACGTTCTGATGGTTACTGGACGAAACAAGCGTCCCCTTGAGGACCATTTCGATCGCGCTGCCGAGTTAGAAGTTCTGCTCGAGGCCAAAGGTGACTTCGCTCGGTTAGATCTCGTGCGACGCAGCACCGACCTGGCTTCGGTTCACTACGTGCGCCAAGGCGAGCCGCGAGGTCTTGGGCATGCTGTTCTTTGCGCCGCGGCTCACGTTGGCGACCAACCCTTTGCGGTGCTCCTCGGTGACGATCTGATTGATGAACGAGATCCGCTGCTCAAGCAGATGATCGATATTCGTCATTCACGCGGTGGGAGCGTGATCGCGCTGATGGAGGTTCCCGCCGATCAGATTCATCTGTACGGGTGTGCTGCTGTCGCGCCGATTGCTGGTGAACATTCCGACATCGTCCAGGTATTGGACCTAGTGGAGAAACCGCCGGCAGCTGAAGCGCCGAGTAACTTGGCGATCATCGGCCGTTACGTGCTTGATCCGGCAGTCTTCGGTGTTCTTGAACGAACCGAGCCTGGGCGAGGTGGAGAGATCCAGCTAACCGATGCCCTTCAGGTACTGGCCTCATCGCCTGATGCTGGAGGTGTAACCGGCGTTATCTTCCGCGGTCGCCGCTACGACACAGGCGATCGACTCTCGTACCTTCAAGCTGTCGTTCAACTTGCTGCTCAGCGTGAAGACTTAGGTCCTGATTTCACCAAGTGGCTCAAGAGTTTCGTCGCCACCCTCTAGGTGGGCAAAGGGCTTTCTGGTGCGTTCTGCTCGAGGATGAGCGTCATCGGACCGTCATTGACGAAGCTCACCTGCATGTCAGCGCCGAAGCGTCCCGTACTCACCTCGGCTCCCAGTTCGCGTAAAGCTGTGACGACCTCGTCGACGAGTGGTTCAGCGATGGGTCCGGGTGCGGCCGCCGTCCACGTTGGTCGCCTACCCTTGCGCGTATCTCCGTACAACGTGAACTGACTGATCACGAGAACCGGTAACCCAAGTTCCGACGCACTGAGTTCTCGGCGATCATCGTCGATCGGCATGGGCGAGTGGTGCGGTTCGAAAATGCGTAGATCGTAAATCTTCTTGGCGAGCTTGCGTGCTTCATCAACGGTATCGGTGTGGGTAACACCGATCAGTACGACGAGTCCTGGGCCGGTGAATACCCCGACTATCTCGTTAGCTACGCGGACCGATCCATCACATGCACGTTGTACGACGGCTCTCATAGTTAGATCCTGCCATCTGACGGATTACTTGCTGAAGAAGCTCTTCTTCTTCCGTGGTGGGGCTGCCGCCGGCGCGATGGGGCGGCTGATGACCTGAGACACAGGTTCGTCGTCGCCGAATGAGTTCAGGCTTGACAGCTCGCGCATGAGCGCCGCCATGTCAGCACCTTCGACTCGCTGCACTTCGCCGGGCTGGCTAACCGCGGTATCGGGGGTGAAGTTGCCGAGGTAATCGACGGATGGATCCCCGTGCATATTCGCTTCAGCGGTTGTTTGGCCACCGACATGGGCTGCTGCGAATTCGAGGTGGTCGATATCGTCGGCCTGGGCATAGGCGGCGTGATCGGGGATGCTGCGCAACTCTTCGAAAGCTTCTGCGCTTGTTGGCATGTGATCGAGGTAGACGGACTCGGGTGTGAGCTCATCATCAAACCGGGGAACCGGGGCGAGCATCGCTTGGGCGATCAGTGTGGCTTGCTCGCGCTCCCAAGCGTCATGTGCGATCCGCGCCTCCTCGGCGGCGATCCTGGCCTCCTGCTCTGCGATATTGGCCTCTTCGGCTGCGCGAGCTTCTTCGGCTAGGCGGGCTTCTTCGGTCGCGCGGGCGTGTTCTTCGGCTGCGCGGGCTTCTTCGGCTGCGCGGGCGTGTTCTTCGGCTGCGCGGGCTTCTTCGGCTGCGCGAGCTTCTTCGGCTAGGCGGGCCTGTTCCTCGGCCGCGCGCGCTTGTTCTTCGGCGAGCCGGGCTTCCTGCTCGACGCGAGCAGCCTCGGCGTTGGCCTGCTCCTCGCGGAGATCTTCGGCTGCGCGCTCACGTTCGGCCCGCTCGTCGTCGAGGCTGACGATGTCCGCAAGATCCTCGACTACATCAACGGCCACCACGTCATCGAAACGTTGCGGATGGACCTCCTCGGGAAGTGGCGCGCCGGAGGCCAGTCCCAGTCCGAAGACGGGTGAATCCATACCGACGATCTGAACGAGGCCCGCGTCGATGAGACCAAGGACGACCAGCCCTGCTTCCACGACGGTGAAGCCGCACTCATCTGCCAGCTCTGAAATCTGGCGCTCGCCGTCGACCTTGCACAGTAGCGCCCAGTCGTACGGATCAAGTGAAATGTCCTCGGGGGCAGTTGCCGCCGATGCCAAGATCGGGACGAAATCGGCGCCGCCGATGAACGGGACGATCTGCTCCCACTGGCTGTCGCGTGCCTGTGCCCATTCCAGTAACTCGGTGACGGTGTGCGATGGGGCGACATCTGGTCGCACCCGATCCCCGTTACGGAATTTCTTCTGGGCTACCGGCCAGTGCATGAGATCGGCGATTCGGTCGCGGATCTGCTCGGTTGCGAAAGCTTCGACGATTACTCGATCGACGAAATTCAGGTGGACTAGGACGTCACCCAAACGCCAATCCGGGAATTGAGATTGTTGTAGTGCAAGCGCCTCAGCGAGTGATTCCGGGGTGAGTGCGCCTGCCGAAAGCAGCCGAGCGCCCAAAAGTGGGCTGCGGCCAGGAACTGACACCGAGTAGATCAATCCGTCTCGAAACCACACCGCAGCCGTCTCATCGGCCGGGTCAGAGATGGTCAGACAGCCAGTGGCCTCCTGCGATGCCAGCTCTAAGAGCAGGCCGCGCACAGGGGTGGGCACGGGCGCGGACAACATTCTGATCTCCTTCGGTGGCCGATCGGACACATCTATTCAGTATCAACATCGGCCAATCGGGACTCGATGTTGAGCCGCGGGGCGCACGAGATCACCGAAACGTGCCACCATGTGCGGGTGGGATCTTCAACTCTGATCACGGTTGCTCCAACTGGGGCGGAATCGGCGAAGGCTGATGCGCCAGCTCTGCCAGTCACCCTCGACGAACTGGTAGGTGCAGCGAAGGCATGTGAAGCGGCCGGCGCAGGGCTGATTCACATCCATATTCGCGATGAGAACACCGCTCCAACACTCGACCTAAGCAGGCTCAAGGAGACGGTTGCGGCTGTCCGCGAGGGCACTGACTTGATCGTTCAGTTGTCTACCGGCGGCGCGGTGACAGACCCGTTTGATGCTCGCATTCGGGTGCTGGAGGCAGATCCAGACTCGTGCTCGCTTACCTGCGGGACGGTGAACTTCGGTTCTGATGTCTTCATGAACCCATGGGATTTCATGGTCGAGCTCTATCGACGCACTCAGGAGCTCGAAATCGTTCCTGAATTCGAGTTGTTTGATCTTGGTCATGTCACGGCTTTGAACCGCCTTCTGGACAAGGAGGGGCTGCCCTACGGGGGCAAGATCCATTGCGATCTCGTCCTCGGCGTGCCCGGTGGAGCGCCGGGAACGGCTGCTGCGGTCGTCTCGATGGTTCAGGGGCTCCCGGCGGGGGCTTCATGGTCAGCCACCGGAGTCGGCCGCTCGACCATGCCCGTAGCTTTGGCTGCCCTGTCGGCCGGAGGCCATTTGCGGGTCGGTATGGAAGACACGCTTACCTTCTCCCCGGGCCGCCCGGTGCGTGATAACGCAGAATTAGTCGAACGTGCAGCAAATCTTGCGCATCTCGCCTTGCGTCCACCCATGTCGACCAGCGAGGCTCGTACTCTGTTGAATGTGAAGGATCGACGGAACGGGGAGCAAAGATGACACGACCAATGGTTGGTGGACGTCGTCGGGTAGATCGCGTACTCGACCCGACGTTCATCGAGGGGCTCTCAGATATCTCCATGATCGACCTGCGCGCTCGTCGCAAGGAAGCCGAGCAGGAGGAAGTAGACCTGTCCTACTTGCGTCGGATGTTGCACGGTCGCATGGATATCGTCCAGGCCGAACTCGCGCGTCGTGAGTCATCCGAGGACATCTCGATCGTTGATTCGCTGGTCTCCATTCTTTCCGACGGCCCTCGCTCAACCTTCGGATCTGGACGTCACGCCACGGCCGAGCCGTCGCGGGTGAGTGAACGTCGTCGTGGTGTTGAAATCGCGATTAGCGATGCGGAAGCATCAGATATCGAGGCTCGGAGCATTGGCGAGCTGGTCCTCGTTCTGGAGATGCTGCGTGGTCACGAAAGTGTCGTGTCACAGACTCGACGTGAGGTGCAGGCCGTAATGGACACACTGTCCGCGGAATTGGCCGGCCGTTACCGTGATGGTCTGGCGTCGATCGACGAGTTACTGAACGCGTCGTCGCAACCACATGACGCTTAGTGTGGCTTCCCCGGTTGTCGTAGCAGACGTCATTCGCAGCGGTTTCGTCGAAGGGCATCATCACGGCTCTTACGTCGTTGTGAATCCGGACGGATCAATCGCTGCGTCGGCTGGTTATCTCGGCCCCATCTTTCCCCGGTCGTCCAACAAGCTCATGCAGGCGACTGCAATGGTGGCGAACGGGTTTGATGGACCAGTTGCGCACCTTGCACTGGCGGCAGCCTCACACGATGGCGAGCCAGTTCATGTGGCAACGGCACGCGAGATTCTCGCGGCGGCGGGGCTTGATGATTCGTATCTTCAAACTCCGCCCGACTGGCCCTACAACGATGCGGCGAAGCTCGACGTAGCGCGAGCAGGTGGTGGGCCAGAGCCGATCACCATGAACTGCTCGGGCAAACATTCGGCAATGTTGTCGACCTGTGTTACTCGTGGCTGGTCAACGCAGAACTACCGCGATGTCGATCATCCGCTTCAGCAAAGTATCGCGGACACGATGGAGCGCATGTGCGGAGAAACCGTTGCGGCTGTTGGGATTGACGGCTGTGGCGCGCCCGTGATGGCGGTGTCACTAGCCGGTCTTGCGCGCGCCTTTTCAGCGGCCGTTCTTGCTGCGCCAGGTTCGCCAGAACGACGCGTCGCCGATGCGATGCGGGCTCATCCCGAACTCGTTGGCGGTACCGGACGTGAAGTCACCGCGCTGATGGCTGAGCTTCCTGGGGTTCTCGCTAAGGATGGTGCTGAGGCAGTGATGGCGTTGTCCCTTCCGGACGGACGTGCGTTTGCGCTGAAGATCGACGACGGTAGCGAGCGTGCGGCAAATGCTCTAACGCTGGCCCTCTTGGAATCCCTTGGGGTGAATATCGAACCAGTCCGTTCGATCAGTAAGCCGATTCGCGGCTGGGGTCAGCCGGTTGGCGAGGTTCGGGCCGTTCTGG
>CANGPO010000099.1 GCA_947455705.1 Actinomycetota bacterium
AACACCTCCGTCGTGACATCCACCACCTGAGTCACGGTGTGGCGGAAGGTACCTGCAGAGTCGACGATCGCCGTCGTGCTGAGGTCAACCCACACGATGGAGCCTGACTTGGTGATGTATCGCTTGCGCTGTTTGAAGCTAGTGATCACTCCGGATGCGAGATCTCTAATACTCTGCGCGCCGACGGAGATGTCGTCAGGATGCGTCACATCAAAGAACGTCATTCCTTCGAGTTCCGAACTTTGGTAACCGAGTAAGTGACAAACCGCGGGGTTTACTTTGAGAAAGGTTCCGTCAGACGCGGTCATCATCATGCCGATACTCGATGACTCCATAGCCTGGCGCAGTTGCTGCTCGGACTCTCGTAGAAGCCGCTCGGCCAAAACTTCAGCTTCCACATCACGCCACGAGCTGGCGAAGGCGATAATCGCACCGTCATCATCGTGAATCGGTTTGATGGTTCGCGAGAACCATCGGTATCCACCATCGGAAAGCCTTACCCGCGTACGCCCCTGCTGCAGCGATCCTTCTCGCAAGCGACTCGTGAACGCCTTCACATCTTCTTGGTCATCAGGGTGCGCGAAGTTCAATACGTGTCTGCCGAGTACTTCCATCGGCTGCCAGCCAAGGCTGTCAACCAAGGAGGGCGACACCCATTCGATGACGCCGTTGGCAGATAGTCGCACAACGAAATCTGATGTGTTCTCTGCTAGAAGTCGAAAGCGTTCTTCAGACTCACGTAGTCGCGCGAGGTCTCGTCGACTGTTACTGATATCGGTGGCTGTTGCAATTCCGGCAACGATGACTCCCGAAGAATCGCGAACCGGACCCACGCGCACGACAAAATCGCGACCACCATCCGGAGACGTCACATCGGTTGACGTAGCCACTCCGATCAGCGCCTGACGATAGAGCGGCTCATAGAAGGCCCAACGCATCGGGGAAAGGACCTCGGCCGCCAAGTGACCCTCGAGTTCCTCGGACCTAAATCCCGCCTCGTCCAGCGCCTCGCCTCGGACAAGCAGGTAGCGGAAATCTCGATCAAACAGCATCACCGACGCGTCAGGAAGGGAGTCCAGCCCACACCGAACGAGCTCAAGCCAATCTGTCTGAGCAGGCACCATCGAGGCATCGTCGGCCCGGGCATCACGTGCTGCACCGGCGCTTCTCATCATGACATGCCTCAATACTGCTTTTGCGGGCCAGCTACCTGTGTGTAGTTACGCTCCGTACAGACATTGTAACTCTCAGTTTGATCAAGATTGCAACACTAAGGCTGGAATTATCCGTTTAGCGCAATGGAAGTCCGGATTCGTCACCCTCGGGGCGTGATCCGACGATTCGTCGGTCAGATTCCTCGATCGGGACGTCATTGATGCTGGCCTCACGCCGAGCCATGTAACCCTTGTCGTCGAATTCCCAGTTTTCATTGCCATACGAGCGGAACCACTGCCCTTGAGCGTCATGCCACTCGTACTGGAAGCGCACAGCAATGTGGTTATCGGAGAATGCCCAGAGATCTTTACGAAGGGCGTACTCCAATTCACGTTCCCATTTGCGAAAAAGAAATGCCTCGATCTCGGCGCGGCCTTGGATGAACTCGTCACGGTTACGCCACACCGAATCCACTGTGTACGCTGCAGCGACGCGGGCCGGATCCTTGGTGTTCCAGGCATTTTCAGCCATCAGCACCTTCTGGCGAGCATCCTGCTCATTGAACGGCGGGACGGGCAGACGCGGTGCAATCTCATCAGACATGACTCGATGCTAGCGGGCCGTTCAGACCCAAATCGCGGCAGGGATTCCGTCCGTGTTGACCTCGGGCGGGTCCGGTAGTGAGCGGGCTGCGCCATGAAGGACGCGCCACGCCGACCAAGCGGCCGCACCCGCGTCCAACACATCATCCGCGGCGATTCGGCCAGCAATGGTGAGGGTCGTTGGATCTAGATGAATTCCGATGCTGCTCAGCAGGGCGCGCCGCTCCTGCTGGCCTTGAGGTGTTCGCTTTGAGAATGCCAACGGCGCATCGTTTAATTCTTGGAAGGAAAGTTCAGGATGGACTTCCACAAGCCTGGGCTGCTCCGCCAACTCGCGACGTCCAATGAATTCGTCAACCTCAAGAACCTTGGGCCGCAGATTAAACGCTTGAATGCTCACACCGGGGCCGCCATGTGCTTTATTGACCGCACTCGCCTGGGCTTGAGCCGTCATCGCCAGGGCGGGTCGAGTAGGTGTTACAAAGATGGACGACGCCCGTCGGCCCAATGCGCGCTGAGCTAGGCGATCAGCTCGGCGAGTCCCCGTGTCGGGCAATCCCATGGGCATATCGATTCCCACGACCGTCACTCCGGCTTGGATGGCATCAGCAACTAGTTCCTGCACTGATGGTGCTGTGAGAAAGTGCGATTCCTGTCCACCCCAAACCACTCCAACCCAGCCTCCGCGACACCCATCGACACCAAGTACGACTGCGCGGGCCGCCACGATCAGTTCTGAGTCCATCGCGATGGCCGAGCACTCGTTGCACAGATGAGCTCAGCTTCGATCCACCATGCGATCGGCTCGCCCGGGATGACAGTGATGGCATGACCCGATTCACGAGCGCCATCGAGGCCAATTGAATGTGGCACCATCGCTGGCTCGATACCGAGCAGCTCCGTCGCGTGACGCCATGGACCACCCGTTGCGCGGTTTTCATGCCACACCCACATATGCGGCAGCACACTGACGTCCCAGGTCAACCGAAGGCCCTCCCCAGTCGCACTATTGCGCACCTGCGCCCAGCCCTCGGGTAGCTCCGAGACCGCATAGGTCCGCGAACGAACATCGTCGATACTCCACGAACCCATGCGCTCGATCGTGCCGTCCAACATCAGAACATCCGGGTAGGTAGGAGCATCCGACGGCAACGGCAACGTGCCGTCCGGCTCTTCAATCTCGAACGACGGTCCGGGGCTCACATCCAGTTCCATCCGCGGATCCAAAAGTTGAACACCAACCACAACATGCTCGACAGCAACCAACGCACGCGGCACATCGATGGCGTCGACGGTCGTCGACACTCGCATGCGATCGTCGGTGAGTAGATACGTGCGGGTGAAAACTAACCCATGATTCTCGACGCGGAGAGTCAGCGTGTTCGTGCTTTGCGCGACGACCGTCCAATGCGCGATCGAAACCGCACCATGGAATCCATGATGCTCGCCATTTACAACGCTAGGCGTGCCTGCGTTGGGTGCAACGAGCTGCCAACCGCCGCGGTAACGATCCGTCCAGGTTGCTTCATCTAAGTCGCCATCACGTCGCGGCGAGGAAGCGAATGGAGGACGTCCCAGTGGTCGTTGCCCAGCGCTACCGATCAACTCAAGAATTTCGCCACCATGATCAGGGTCGACGATCGCAACAGTTCCATTGCACTCGAGAACGATCATCTGAAACTCCCACGGGTTGGATGCAACAACGGGACAAGACTATGGGGACGCAGTTCACGTGGCCCATTCTCGGTCGAGTTCACAAAAACACACATGCACAACCCGGCAGCGGCAGAAGTTGCACACATGATGGGCATGGACCGTGCTCAGTAGGCACCCAAATGGGTGAAATGAGCGCCTCGGATTACGCATGAGCATCGTATTTGCCGATACCCAAATAGGTCGGCAGAGGTGCCATCAAACATCGCCAACAATCGGGTCACTTGACCCCGACGTAAGGAGACCTAGTGTTCACACGTGCCTACTTCAATGAATTGATCGAGCGCGCCGTAACCACCTATGTTTTGGCCTTCGCCATGCTTGCGGTCGCAGCCCAGACCTTCCACATCTCCATCGGCGCCGCTTTAGCGTGGGCAATTCTGCCGGCAGGTTTAGACGTTGTTCGCGGTCTGATCGCAGGTGCGTTCGGATCAGAACACACCACGCACTTCACTCACACTTCCGTGGATCAACCATCGGTTACCGAACAGCCGCGTGAACTCGCCAAGGCAGCCTAACGTCAGTCGGAGAATGACCTGAAGGACTGCGTCCCCAGATCACCTACAGCGCATGCGGGTAGTGCGTATAAGCGTGCTCTAGCGAAATGTACTCCTCGGTGAGATCACTTCTCACCGAGGAGATTTCTCTTTCAGCGGGGTCACCATGGCCACCACCGCTACCGGTCCGCAGATGAACCAGCGTCCCCTTGGGCAAGGTCACTCTCGTTGAGAGCGAATGGGATTCAGTACGCCCATCGGGATACTCGATGACCAGGTCGTTTGGTCGGCCTTCACCGCCTCCTTCGAGGCCCCACGGACGCAATTTCGTTCGCGCAATCGCGACCGTGATGTAACAGTCCTCAATCACTCGAAATGAAAGATTCAGTCCGAGGCCACCGCGGAACATGCCCACTCCCCCAGAGTCCTGCGCGAGTGCACATTGTTCGATGATCCATGGATTGCGCGCTTCCCAGATTTCCGCAGGAGTGAACCGCGTAGCTGACTCCGAGTGAAACATCATCGTGCTAGCACCATCACCCTGGGGACTAGCACCAAGGCCAACCGGATGTGGAGCCCCATCAGCCCATGGCTCGCCCGTACCTTCCCGGGTGCCCCACCAGACCAGTGCGCAGATATCACCACCGCTAGCCGCCGGAACCAGTTCAGGAAGGGCCGCAGCCAAAGCGTTGATAATCAGTTCGATGGCGTGGTCGGACGGAACGCCATACATAAACGACGGCGCCGGACGTACAGGATGAAAAATCGATCCTGGCCGCGTCAGTACTTCAAGAGCTCGAAAGTGACCTTCATTCGGCGCCTCGTTACCAACGAGGTAGGCAACCGCTAGTCGACTGACCGCGACGGTCGACGGGAGCGGCGAATTGATGGGCCCCACCGTCTGATCAGGTGCCTTGGTGTAATCCACCGTCACCGATGATCCATGCACTCGCACAGTCACTTCGAATGGTATGGGCGTGCCAACAACTCCATCACCATCAATAACGCTATGAGCCGAGTACTCGCCGTCGGGCAACTGTTCAAACCAGTGCCTGACCATGGCTTCACCGTGATCGTAGATGCGAGCCACGCAGTGGCGGAATTCTTCGAGACCATATCTTTCTACAATTCGGGTGAGGGCTGCGCCGCCCGAACGGGCACCGGCAACCATCGCGTTGATATCCCCGATAACAGCATCAGGGATACGCGAGTTGGCAAGCACCATGCGATAGATCGAATCAACAACCTGATCGCCTTCGTACAACTTCACTCCGGGAAAGATTGTGCCTTCTTGGAACACGTCGACGGTGTCCGTGCAATACGGATCCTTGCCACCGATATCCAACCAGTGCGCTTTAATGACGGCATAGCCAACCAGCGTGTCACACGCGAATATCGGAACGACCATCGCAGCATCTTGCGGGTGGGTACCCGTGCCAAAGGGGTCGTTGTACAACACCACGTCACCCGGGCCAAGTGCCTGCGAGCCGCCAACTGCCGTAACGGCCGCCTCAACACAGAAGCCGAGAGTTCCCATGAACGAAGGAAGGGTGGGAGCTTGCGCAAGCATCGACATGTCGGCGTCATACAGGGCCACCGCGAAATCCAGCGCCTCGTAAATGATCGGCGAGAAGGCGGTACGGATGACGGTTCGTTTCATATGTTCGGCAGCGGCGTTCAATCCCTGACGAATGATCTCCGTCGTGATGGGATCAGCGGTATCCCCGATGCCGGTACTGACGGATCGAGAGGACGAGCTAACAACCGCTTCGGCTGGATTCATCCACGACAGCAGGGTCATGTGCGCGCTCCTCGATCTCGAGTTACGACGAGTGACTCTTGCTCACCAGGACGAACACCGAATCCGAAATCCACCACCGTGGTCGCGGTCTGCTCGACGATCAGGACGGGTCCAACCATTCCTTCCTTCGGAAGATCGGTGCGTTCGATCACCGGTGTTAGTAGCCATTCCGCTTGAGTGAAGGACCACACGGGCCTTTCGACTAGTCCTGTGGCGCCATTCCATCGTGGCGCTGATACAGCTTCACGAGAAACGTTGAGTCGGGTGTGACGTTGAACTCGCACGTTTACCAACTCCACAGATTCAGGCAAATTAAGCCCATAGGACGCGTGGTACTCGGCTTCAAACTTCGACTCGATCAACTCGATTGGTGGCGTTTGCTCACCAAGCGCCCACGGCAAAGCGATAGTCAATGAATGTTCCTGACCGCGGTAACGCAGGTCTAGCAAGAGTTCGTACGAATCGGCATCAGTCGCCGGGCCGAAACTGAGCCCTAAATCCGTGGCTACGTCAACGACCTCCTGCATGATGTGCGGACTGAGCGGTCGAAGCAGAGTTCGTGCAGCACTTCGAGAAACGTCAGACTGCATTAATCCCACAGCGGAGAAATTGCCAGCGTTGGACGGAATGACGACCGTGTCAACGTCCATTTCCAGAGCCAGCAGACTCGCGAACAATGGTCCCGCACCACCAAAGGCAACAAGTGCGCCAGCTCGCAGATCGACACCTTTTTCAACAGTGATGCCCCGAACCGCTTCGGCCATATGCGACGCAGCAATGCGCATGATTCCCTGGGCAACGGACACTCGGTCGGGCAACCCACTCGATTCCACGAGATCGTCTAGGACACGATGGGCTGCAGCTAGGTCCAAACCGACGCCACCACTTAACGCACCCGATGCAAGCATTCCAAGCGCGAGCGCAGCGTCGGTGACTGTCGCCTGCACACCGCCACGTTGATAGCACGCTGGGCCGGGGATGGCGCCCGCACTGCGCGGCCCCACGCGCAACAAGCCGCCTTCATCAACGTGCGCAAGTGATCCGCCGCCTGCACCGATTGAGCGAACATCAACCCACGGACATTGCAGAGGCAGCCCCTCCACATCACCTTCGAAGTTGAGGGGAAGACGTCCGTCGACGATCGCCGCAGTATCGAAACTCGTTCCACCGACGTCAGCGGGAATAGCTAGCGGAAGTGACATCGCCTGAGCCAGCCGAGCTGTTGCAGCAGCGCCAGCCACTGGCCCGGAAAGAATCGTCTCGAACGGTCGTTGTAGCGCCTCTTCGACGGTGAGAGCTCCTCCGCCCGAACGGGTTATGAGAAGTTCGCCGACGAAGCCACGTTCTGCCAGCCCATCACGAAGGCGGCGCAAATAAGGACCCATCCGGTGACGAACGAACGCATCGATCACTGTGGTGGTCGTTCGTTCATACTCGCGATACTCACCGCTCACGCGATGAGACAGGCTGATATCTCCTTCGTAGCCGCAACGCCGCAACTCCGCCTCAAGGAGTAATTCATGATGAGGATTGGTGTAGCTGTTGATCAACACAACGGCGATCGCATCGACCGATTCCGTAGCAAATGATTCAACGATCGACGCAACATCGGAAAGATCCAGAGGCGTTACTACCTGACCATCGGCCCGCGTTCGTTCCGTTACTTCGACTCGTCGACGCCTGGGAACAAGTGGATCCTTTGGTCGCGGTCGCAAGTCGTAGGGATCGGGTCGATCGCCACGACCAATCTCAAGTACGTCCCGAAAGCCAGCCGTCGTGATGAGCCCTACGGTTGCGCCGCGACGCTCGATGAGGGCGTTGAGCCCCACCGTCGTGCCATGCAGGAAATGCGAAGACCGCGATAGGTGCTCCGGAGTTAGCACTGCATCCACCGCGTTCAGAACACCAACTTCAGGATCCTGCGGAGTCGTTGGAACCTTGCCAACGATGACCTGGCCATCAGCTTGATCTCGCATGACCAGATCCGTGAACGTTCCGCCCACATCCACACCGATCACAACGGTCACGAGCCCACCTCCTGCGCATTGAGAATTCTGGGGTTCCCGATGACCTCGCTGGCACGGAAACACGAAACCTCGCGGCCAGCGATTGGCATCAGGTCAGGCGATGCCGAACACGCATCGACCGCTATGGGACATCGCATGCGAAAGCTACAACCAGACTCGGCGAAGCCGACGTCCGCTCTTCCGACGGCTGTTGGAATCTGTCCGCCCATGCGCGGTAACGCCGCAATCAAAGAAGCGGTGTACGGATGCGATGGCGACATCAAGACGTCTGTTGTCGGACCCTGTTCAACGATGCGCCCCGCAAACATCACCGCTGTGTACGAGCAAAGAGCTTGCACGATCGCCAAGTTGTGAGTGATGAGCAAGTAGGTCAACGAGTGCTCCTGTTGTAACCGTCGAAGCAATTCGAGGATCTTCGCCTGTACGGTGACATCAAGGGCGCTGGTCGGTTCGTCAAGAAGCAACACTCGGGGGCGAACTGCCAACGCGCGGGCAATGCACACCCGCTGTCTCTGACCGCCGGAAATCTGGTGTGGAAGGCGATCAACGATGGACCTCGATAGGCCCACATCGTCCAAGAGTTCCGCAATTCGATTCGCCTTCGCTGCACCCCGCAACTGCGCATCAGGTGACACTGAAAGCGCTTCAGAAAGGGCTGCGCCCACGGACATCCGCGGATCTAATGCTTCCGTGCCATCTTGAAACACCGGTTGTACCGTACGGCGGTAGTCAGCCCGCTCCGATCGCGAAAACCTCGATACGTCCTTCTCACCAAACATCACCCGGCCCGAGGTGGGCGCGATCATTCCAAGCAACGCGCGTGCGACTGTTGTCTTGCCAGATCCGGACTCCCCCACCAAGGCGACCCCCGTCGGTCCAGGCGGCAAAGAGAGCGACACGTCATGGACAACGGCGCGCTTTGCATACGACAGCGTTACCGCATCAACACGTAGGACATCGCCGCTCACGAGGTTGCTCCCAGAACAGGTACGGCGGCGAGTAGTTCGCGGGTGTATTCAGCCTGGGGCGAATGGAGCACCTCGTCGCGCGAGCCGACCTCAACAACCTCTCCATCTTTCATGACGACGATGCGATCAGCGAGCGTAGAAACGAGCGCCAAATCATGCGATACCAAAACCATCGCCATGTTGCGTTCCCTGCGTAGCTCGTCCAAAAGGCGAAGAATCTCCGCTTGCACGGTGACATCGAGTGCACTGGTGGGTTCATCAGCGGCGATGCATTGCACGCGCAATGCGACTGCCAACGCAATACAGAATCGTTGCGCCTGGCCGCCCGAAACCTCATGTGGGTATCGCTTCAAAATCTCACTCGGCAGAACCACCCGAGCAAGGGCATCTGTGATT
>CANGPO010000100.1 GCA_947455705.1 Actinomycetota bacterium
ACCGCTCCCCGCTCTCGTCCACTTCACGACTCGCTCACCGCACTCGACGTCAATCTCGTGCCAGATGATTCGTTCCTGACTCCACGATCGACCTTCGACACATGGTCGGCCAACAAACTGCCGATCATGGAGTCGTTCTACCGCCAGCAACGAACCAGACTACGTCTGCTGATGGATGGCGATAAGCCAGTGTCTGGTCGGTGGAACTACGACACCGACAATCGTCTCCCGCCGCCCGGGCCAGATCATCAGTGGCCCGAGCCGCTCCTCCACCTGATGGATGACATCGATCGACGTACCTGGCAACGCATCATCGATCTTCAGCTCCCCGTTATTGGCGCAACCCCAGACGGAACATGGGCCACTACCCGCCAGGGGGCACTGCGCCAACTCGAGCACTTCCTTAGCACCGGACTTGCCGGCTTCGGTGCCTATGAGGACGCCGTGCCCTCGAACTCGTGGTCGGTGAATCACTCACTCCTAAGCCCCTACCTAAATATCGGGCTCCTCGACCCGCACGAGGTAGTAACGGCGGCCATAACGCGATACGAGACGAGCGATGGCGAGATCCCACTGGCCAGTATCGAGGCCTTCGTCCGCCAGATCATTGGTTGGCGTGAATTCGTCAACGGCTCCTACTGGGCAACCGGCGCAGACTACGTCGATAGCAACACGCTCAACGCATATGAGCCACTCCCCCTTGCCTTCGACGACCCCACCAAAACGTCCATGAACTGCGTCAAGAAAACTGTGGAGGACGTCCACCAACGCGGTTGGGTACACCACATTCCACGGCTGATGATCCTGGCGAATCTCTCACTCACCGTCGGCGTTCAACCACGAGCGATCCTGTCGTGGATGCGACGCATGTTCGTTGACGCAGCTGATTGGGTCATGGTGCCGAACATCATCGGCATGGGAGTTCACGCTGACGGCGGTGTGATGATGACGAAGCCGTACGCCTCCGGCGGCGCGTACATCAATCGCATGACGTCGTACTGCTCTGACTGTCCGTTCAACCCGAAGAAGCGAACCGGGGACGACGCCTGCCCCTTCACCACGCTCTACTGGGACTTCCTCGGCCGCAACGCAGAACACTTCCGACGCAACCCGCGCATCGCCGCCCAAGTATCGAGCGCGATGAAACTCGCTGATGCGGCCGACGTTCGCGCGCGGGCCGACCATGTGCGGGCCGCGCTGCGCAACGGCACGATCTAAGAGACGACCGAAGCTAAGCCGGAGCAGCTGTGACAGACGCACTCGGCGTCGGCGTGGGAGTCGGAGAGGTAGTCGATCCCGGACTGGTAATCGCCTTTTCCGCAGCCGAGATATCTGCCAGCGCCTTCTCAAGTCGCTTCTGCGCCTCACCGTAAGCAGCAAAGTCACCCTTGGCTAGGGCTGCCTTGCCATCGGAGTAGGCCAAGTTGGCTGCAGCCGTCGCCGCAACGAGCTGCTGCTCAGCAGTCAGAGTCGTGCCACCACCAGTACCACCGCCACCAGTACCGCCACCAGTGGTGGTACTGGTCCCGAAGACATCGCTGAGCGCTTGGCCGAGGGTGCTCTGGAACGACACCTTCGAGCCGTAGCCAGCCAACACCTTCTGCAACAGCGGGAAGCCCTCAGTATTCGACGCCCGGATGTAAACCGGCTCGACATAAAGCACACCACCAGCCACCGGCAACGACAGCAAGTTACCTAACTGCACATCGGATCCACCACGACGCAACAGCGACAACTGCTGCGAAACTGTCGGATCAGATTCAAAGTTATTCTGCACCTGTGACGGACCTGGAATCGTCGTGTTACTAGGCAGTTGAAGGACCGCGAGCTTGCCGTAATTCGGGCCAGGCTCGGAGTTCACCGCCATAAACGCCGCCAGGGTTTGCCGACGCTGTGGGGCAAACGTCGTCGTTAACGAGAATGCCGGATCCTTCATCCCAGGCATCGCTACCTGCAGGTAGTAGGGCGGCTGAGCCGAGGAGGCCGTGGGCTTCGTCGGATCGTTGGGCACGTTCCAGAAATCCTGACCGCTGAAGAACGCCGCCGGATCCGTCACGTGATACTTCGCGAAAACCTGACGCTGAACCTTGAACAGATCCTCCGGATAACGAACGTGATCGACAACGCCGGTTGGCATGGACGCACGCGGCTGCACAACCCCTGGGAACGCCTTCATCCACGTCTGCAGAATCGGATCCTTGGTATCCCACTGGTAAATCGTGACAGTGCCGTCGTACGCATCAACGGTGGCTTTGACTGAGTTACGAATGTAGTTGACGTCTTTATTTGCCTTTACAGCAGAGTTGTTGGACAACTGCGTCAAGGTGTCGGTCGTGGCATCACCGAGCGAGGTAGGCGTTGAGTTGGGGTACGAATCGGTTGACGTATACCCGTCAACCATCCACACAACGCGTCCATCAACCGCGATCGGATACGGATCTCCATCGGTGGTCAACCACGGCGCAACTTTCTCGACGCGATCGCGAGGATCACGGATCTCAAGAATCCGCGAATCCGTGTTAAGCAGATCCGACAGGACCATGTTCGGCTCTTGATACTTCAACGCGAACATCGCGCGGTTGAAGAATGAACCGATCGGAACACCACCGGTGCCCTGATAGGTATACGTGGCCTGACCATTCGGCGACTTATCGTCGGGATAGTCAAGTTCGCGTTGCGGACCATCAGTTGGCCCACCAACGATCGAGTACGTCGGCGAATTCTCGCCGAAGTAGATGCGCGGCTGACCAACATCAAGAAGTCCGGTCGATGGTAGGTCGCTTTCGAAGAACGACGGCTGACCCGCAACCGAGGTGTTGTCGTATGCCGCAACCATGCCAAAACCATGGGTGTAGACGATGTGATCGTTCGCCCAGTTGCGCTGCGAGTCACCGATACCGGCGAGGTTCAGCTCACGAACAGCCACCACAGCACCGCGCTGTTGACCGTTCAGCGGATAGCGATCAACGTCAAGGGATTCGGGGAATGCGTAGAAGTTACGAATCGCCTGAAGCGCCTTGTACGTCGGCGATACAACCGTCGGATCAAGGAGACGAATGTTGGTGATGGTGCCTTGGCTGGCCTTGACCTCAGCCTCATTCGTTGTATCGGAGGCGGCATATTGCGTCACCTGTGCGGCATCAAGCCCAAAGGCCGCCCTCGTCGCATTGATGTTGTTCTGAATGTATGGAGTCTCACGGACAAACTCAGTCGGCTTCACCTGAACCGACTCAACGAATGCGGGATACAAAGACCCAACCGCAAGGGATGCAATCACCAACAGGGCCAAGCCTGTGACTGCGAGCGAAACACCGGGCCGCACAGCAGCAGCGAAAAACAGGATCGCGCAGATCACGGAGATGAAGACCAGGATCATCAACCCCGGAATCAAGGCGTTGACGTCCTTATACGTCACGCCAGGAACGTAGTCATCAGTCGAGAGCGTTACGTCGTAACGATCAAGCCAATAACTACCAGCCTTAAGCAAGACAAAGAGCCCAACCAAGATCGACAGATGCGTCATCGCAGCTCGACTTATGCGATCGCCAGGGGGCTGAAGACGCAACCCGCCATACACGTAGTGCACAACAACTGAAACCAGGAATGCCAGCACGAGGGCCGAGAAGAGGAACCCGACAACGAAGCGCAGGAACGGCATGGTGAACACGTAGAACGACACGTCCTGACCAAACTGAGGATCAGCGACACCAAACGGCGTGGCGTTTCGGAACAGCAGCCAGTCCTGCCATTCAGCTGTAGCACTCACACCAGCGAGCAACCCGAGAACACCTGGAATCGCAATCATTGCCACCCTGCGAACAGGATCCAACGCCATCCGGTAACGCTCAAGGCTTGCCTGCTCTGGCGACATCAAGGTGTGAACCGGACGAACGCGATATGCGATCCACATGTTGACACCGACGATCGTCGCCATCAGCAGCCCGAACACGACCAGCAAACCCATCCGCGCAAACAGTGAGGTCGTGAACACATTGGTTGCGCTCACGGACTTGTACCAAGCCCAGTCGGTGTAGAAGCCGGTCACCAGCATGAGCAGGAGCAACAGGATCCCAAGGACCAACAAGGTGATGACGAGAGTGCGTCCCCGGCGTGGTGCCGGCTCACCCAAAATGTCGTTCGGTCCGCTTCCGCCCATTGGCGCCTGATACGTCACAAGGTCCACCCTACGTCGCGTGTCATCTGAACGCTTCCCTCGGCATCGCCTCGGTCACGTGGCGGCGCACTCGATCAGGCACAATCATGCCGTGAACCCTGATGAGCAAAGCCTCCACAACCCCGACGATTCGGACCCGGCCGTTGGTTCCGATGAACATGACGCCGCCGCATCACAGTTGCGTGACGGTTTGCGCCTCATTGAGGTCGTGCGAGAAGTTGAGCGCTTCGTAGCCGAGCAGGGCTGGGATCAAAACCCACGGCTGTTCGCCCTTGCCCGCACCGCTGAGCTGGTGAAGCTCGAGCCAGCGCTGGCCGAGGCACTCGGGGCAGAGGCTGACGATCCGGACTCCATCACCCCGATCGAGCAAGAAACCCTCGATGCCAGCAAGCCCCTAGACGAGGTTCTGGCGACCACGATGTGGCCTGATGATGTGGTGGGGGCCGCCTTGGTGCTCGAGCGCCTCATGCTGCCCCCAGAGGCCGAGCAGTCCGTCCTGGTCGACAACGAGGAGACGCTCACCAGCCTCATCGCCGCGCACCCGGAGCGTCAGGATGTCCGGATGGCTGTGGTCGTGATGCGCGACGGGCAGCGCGAGTGCGCGATTCGACTCAAGAGCCACGATGACGACGCGTCGGTCCTGCTTGGCCCAGACCTCGTTCCGTCGCTCGCTGAGGCTCTGGCCGCAACCTTCATGTAGGCGAATCCTGCATGTCGGTGAATCAGGCATGCAGGTGAATCAGGCATGCAGGTGAATTAAACCCACCAAGGTTGGCTGCGAGGTCGTGACCTAAGAACAACCGGCAGCCGGCTTACCGGAGTTGTAGGCCTCGAGCGCGGCTACGGCATCGGTCAAGGTCGCGACCTTAGCGACGGTCAAACCAGCCGGAACGTGGGCGGCCAGCACGTCGGGGCAATTCTCGGCGGGCGCCAGGAAGAATTCCGCCCCTGAATCCCTCGCTCCAGCCATCTTTTGGCCAATGCCACCGATAGCCCCGACCTTGCCATCTGGATCGATCGTGCCGGTGCCCGCGACTTGATGTCCCCCAGTGAGCTCGCCAGGGGTGAGCTTGTCGATGATGCCCAGGCTCAGCATGAGCCCACCAGACGGCCCGCCAACACCTTCAAGATTCACCGTGATCGGAAACTCCGCGCGGTAGCTCTTGCCAATCTCAATCCCAAGGAACGCACGTGAGGCATCATGGGGATTCGTCGTAGTGACGATGCTCACCGACGAAGGCTTGTCGTCGCGAATCACATCGACGGTCGCTGTCTCGCCGGGCTTTATCGCAGACAATGCAGAATCTACGTCATCAAGCGTGTGAATCGGCTTCCCATTGATGGCAACAATCTGGTCGCCCGGATCAAGTTTGTTGTACGCAGGTGTTCCCTCGGTAACCGCCGCGACAACGATGAGCGTTTTGATGGGTTTCTTCAGATACCCCATCGATGCTGCGATGGAGTTTGACTTGCTATCGCTGAAGGCGAACACGTTCTCGGCATTAACTTCAGACTGCGATACCGAATCAGGGAACAGTGCTTCTCGCGGCAGGATCTTCACGTCTGGACGAAGCCAGCCGACGATCACACGTCCGAGAAAGACTCCGCTATCGGCACCACCGCGCTCATTTACCGTCGTGATGTCCAACGTTCCCGACGTCGGATACGTGGTGGTTTCTTCGATTTGAAGAAGTGGCTTGCCACCGGACTTACCGAGGACGTCAAAGGTTGGGCCCGGGCCAAGTTCAACGAAAGGAAGCGGCAGCAGCGCACCCGCGAGCGCCAAGACCGAGGCGAAGAACATTGCGAGCCCGATCCACAGTGTGCGTCGGCGCTCGAACGTCACCTGTCGAAGCCGTCCTCGTCGCGTGGTGAGCGAGTCAGTGACGGCAGCGGCTTTTCCATTGCCTGGCGGAATCGTTCGCGATCTTCCATGCCGCGCTCAGCCTCAACCGGCCTCGGGGCACGGCCACGCCACGTCGCCCACGCGAGCCCGAGGGCTACGGCGGCGATGGGGATCAGCAACCAGGCGAGGACGGAGGACACAAGGACACACTACGAGACGAATCGGAATTAAGTACTACCGAGTCCACCCTGACCGGCTCAGCGGGCTTAAACGACCGGAAAACCGCTCTGAACCCAGTCCATGGTCCCACCGTCGATGTTGACCACGTCGTAGCCCTGCTCGGCCAGCCAGGTACAAACCTGGCCAGATCGAGCACCGATGCCACAGATGTAATACGTCGTCACATCGCGCGGGATTTCATCAACCCTCGCCGGGATCACCGACATGGGGATGTTCACCGCCTGGCTGACATGCCCGGCGACGTATTCGTCGGGATTGCGCACGTCAATAAGAGCGAGGTCTGGGTTCTCGGCGAGCAGTGTCGCGAGCTGGCGAACGTCAATGGATTGCATCTGCGAAGACATGGGTTAAGTGTGCCATCACCTATCGCGTACTCTGGTATCGCTCGCGGGAGTGGTGGAATTGGCAGACACGCAGGATTTAGGTTCCTGTGCTTCACAGCGTGCGGGTTCAAGTCCCGCCTTCCGCACCAGCAAGACCGGTTTACGACTACGGCGCCACAATGTACAGCGGAGGATCCATCTTGCCGGCGTCGATCAATGCCTGCCCGGCTGGCGGGGGCGCACACAGTTGCAACTGCAAGGTGAATCCACCGGTTTGTCCGTCGAGCATAAGTATCATGTCGCAGTTGGCCAAAGCGTCATCGGGATAAGGGCCAGCTGGACCACGACTTGTCAACTGCGAGTGGTGCCAAACGACGACCCACTGAAGGGTCGTCTTGTCGTTCTGAGTCAGTTGGCGAAGCTCGACCTCAGGCTTTCCCGGGGTCTCAGGGCTGTTTTGACCTGAGCGCCGGTTCACGTAGTCCTCAACCTGCATGCGCGAGAACTTCGGCTCCGCGTCAAGTGCTGCCGGTACCGAGGACAAACCCACATCGTAGTTAATGAGCCCGGTGGAGACCACCGCTGATGACGAAACCACAGCAACCGGGTCCGCCCCCAAAGCCGATTGGGTACCGCAGCCAGCGAGAGCCACGGCCGCGACGAGAGTAGCGACTGCACAGATCCTCATGTGGCCTCCTAGTTCGTCCACACATCGAAACGCTGACAGGTGTCGTATAAAGAGAAAGACTAACCCACGTCACGGGCGAATCGAAGAACTAGTGACTGAACAAGTCGGTCCAGTGATCAACCCTCGGCGGGGCGGCAAAATACTCTCCGATGATTGCGCGCCACTTGGGGAACAGCTCACCTTCGCGAAATCCCACAGTGTGATCCTCAAGGGTTTCCCAACGAATCAGCAACGCATAGGTGTGTTCCTGTTCGACACCCTTGGTCAGCGTGAAGCCAGCGAAGCCCTCAGCCGAACTAAGCACCTCAGCGACGGCACGCTGCACGGCCGCTTCAAAGGCCGCGTGATTTTCGGGCGCTACGTCGATGAATGCAATCTCGTGAATCATGCCGCCACCCTAACTCCCTAACAGCGGCACAAGAGCGCGCAGGGCCTTACCGCGATGACTAATCACATCCTTCTCAGCCGCAGATAACTCCGCCGACGTCCGATCAAATCCCTCGGGCACAAAGATCGGGTCATAACCAAAACCATTCACACCCCGCCGCTCCCTAATCAAACGGCCACGCATCTCACCAGCGACAATATGAACCGCACCATCCGGAGTCACCAGCGCGATCACACATCGAAATTGCGCGCCAAGCCGCTCATCGGGCGTATCAGCCAACTGATCAAGCAGCAGTTGCAGATTCGCGTCGTCATCTCCGTGCCGCCCAGCCCAGCGAGCCGATAAGATCCCTGGCATTCCGTTCAACTCATCAACGCAAATCCCGGAATCATCAGCAACCGCAGCCAATCCCGTCGCTGCACACACCGCCCGCGCTTTCAACAACGCGTTGACCTCAAACGTCGCCCCCGTCTCAGCGACCTCGGGCACACCATCAAAATCAGCCACACTCAAAACCTGAATATCGAGCCCAGCCTCAGCAAGAATCCGCTGCATCTCCACAGCCTTCTTAACATTCCGCGAAGCCAAAACAACTTGCCTCATAGAGTTCTCCCTAAACCCATAGAACCGACCAAGCCCAGTTCCCAGATAGGCGAACGTCGTTGGGATCGGAGCGGAAATAAAAGCGCAGCGCAGCGGCCACCGAGGTGGCCGTGAGCAGCAAGTCTTTCCGCGCAGGTCCCATCGATGTTCGCCCGGTCACCACGGATCCCGCCAACAAAGGTGACAACCGCTAAGCCAGCGCCGCAATTTGCAGACGCGTCAGTTCCGCACACCCATCAGCAGCCAAAGCCAGAAGCTCATTAAGAAGTTCACGTTCGAATGGCTCACCTTCAGCTGTGCCCTGAACCTCGACGAAGCGTCCATCCCCGGTCATCACAACATTCATGTCCGTATCGGCACGCACGTCATCGTCATAGTGAAGATCAAGGCGAGCTTCCCCATCAACGATGCCCACACTGACCGCGGCAATGGAATTGACGATCGGCTTCGCGGTCGCGGCGACGTGTCCCGCCTCTCGCGCCCATGTAATCGCATCGGCCAACGCCACATACGCTCCGGTGATTGCAGCGGTTCGCGTTCCACCATCGGCCTGCAGGACGTCACAGTCGATCATGATCGAGTTCTCGCCGAGTGCGGACAGATCGATCGCAGCACGCAATGCCCGTCCGACGAGACGTGAGATTTCGTGGGTTCGGCCACCGACCTTGCCCTTAACCGACTCGCGATCGTTACGTGTGTTCGTCGCGCGCGGGAGCATTGAGTACTCCCCCGTGATCCAGCCGAGTCCACTGTCTTTACGCCAGCGCGGAACGCCGGGCGTGAACGATGCGGTGCACAGCACCCGCGTTCGTCCGAACTCGATGAGGCAGGATCCTTCGGCC